>DVHK01000087.1 GCA_018712135.1 Candidatus Coproplasma avicola
GGAGCCACGCGATGAATACGTCGAGCATGCCCGCCGTCATAAAATCGATGATGTAAAACGCATGATCGTCCGAGCCCGCGTTTTCGTTCACGAAATCGGCATAAGCTCTCGCGGCAAAACATTTTTTCAGCTTTTCGAGAAAGTACGCTGCCTCCGATGAATTCCGCACAAAGTTTTCGAACCCGTCATAAGAAGAGATCACTTCGGTACACGTTGTGAGGAAACCGAGCGGATGTTCCAGCGTATAGAAGAAAGAATTGCCTTTATAGCTGTCAAATATACGTTTGACGATTTCTTCCCTGATGGAAAGCAGAACTTGTTCGGTGCTTTCGAAGTGAAGATAAAAGGTCGTTCGGTTGATGTCGGCATTTTTGCACAGGTCGACGATTTTAATGTCGGACAATCTCTTTTCGGCCAGCATGCGCAAGAGCGCGTCCTGTATCGCTTTGATGGTTTTTCTGCTGCGTTTGTCTTCTTTTCTCATATATCCCTCCGTTTACAGCATTATAACCGATAAAGCCATGTTTGTCAACACTTGTCGATTATTTTATTTTGCGACCGATCGGTTGAAAAAAAGGGCAAAAAGGGTTATAATATAAACCGAACGGAAGAATATAAAAGGAGATCGTTATGGACAAAAACGTGAGCAGGCTTTTGAACAGCCAGATCAATAAAGAATTTTATTCGTCTTACCTTTATTTTGAATTTGCCAATTATTATCAGGAAGCCGGGCTCGACGGCTTCTATAATTGGTATTATGTACAGGCGCAGGAAGAGATGGATCACGCTCTTCTCATGGTCAAATATCTGCAGAACAACGGGGAAAAGGTCACGTTTGACGCGATCGCAAAGCCTTCCGCCGCGCTTACGGACAATATGGCGCCCTTAAAAGCCGCGTTCGAACACGAAAAATATATCACGGGCGAGATCAACGAGATCTATGCGGCGGCAAACGCGGCAAAAGATTTCCGCACCATGCAGTTCCTCGACTGGTTCGTAAAGGAACAGGGCGAGGAAGAGAAGAACGCTTCCGACCTCATCCGCAAGATGGAACTGTTCGGTTCGGACGCGCGTTCTTTGTATCTGCTCGACAGCGAACTGAAAACGCGCGTTTATGCCGCCCCGTCCCTTGTCCTGTGATGGCATTATAGCGGCTTTATGTTAAAATATTGTTAACAAAACACCAAAAATTCGTAAATTCGGCTTCCCGCGGCATATCGCCCCGCGGGAAGTTTTTTTGTGCGGAAAACGCCGGAATATGATTGACAAGAGTATGCCCGACTTAATATAATGTGGGGGTGTACGATATCGGTCGGGCGTGTCTGTTTTATATTTTACTGCCCGGATGAGGTGCTTTATGATCCGTAAAATAGAAAAGAAGGACAGGGATGTATTCCTCCGATTTTCGGAGATGTTTTATGCGTCGCCCGCCGTGGCGCACGAGATCCCGAAAGAGTACCACGAACGCACTTTTTGCGAGCTGATGCGCTCGGACGAATATGCGGACGGGTATATCGTCGAGGCGGACGGGAAGCCCGTCGGCATTGCGCTCACGGCAAAAACGTATTCGCGCGAAGCGGGCGGAAAAGTTTTGTGGCTGGAAGAGCTGTTTATTCTCGAAGAATACCGCTGCCTGGGGCTGGGCAGAGAATATTTCGCCTTTATCGAAAAATACGCAAGGGATAACGGCTTTGCGCGCATCCGCCTGGAAGTGGAAGCGGAAAACGTGCGGGCCCGCGCGCTGTACGGCAGGCTCGGGTACGAACCTCTCGGATACCTCCAGATGGTCAAAGAATTGCCGCTTTGAGAAAGTTTTGCGAATAGGTACTTTATTATGAAAGCGCTCGGGGTCAGGCATACGAAAATCGCCTGTTATACGGGATACGTCACGCAGGCGATCATCGTCAATTTTGCACCGCTTCTGTTCGTGACTTTTAATACGCAGTACAACATATCGCTCACCTTGATCGGCACGATGATCACGGTGAATTTCGGCATGCAGCTTTTGATCGACCTGCTTTCGTCGAAGTTTGTGGACAAAATAGGGTATCAGCCGTGCATGGTGGCGGCGCATCTGTTTGCCGGCGGCGGGCTCTTGCTTCTGGCTTTTTTGCCCGACGTTCTGCCCGTCCCCGCGGTCGGGCTGTTTATCGCTTCCGCAGTGTACGCGGTCGGCGGAGGGTTGATCGAAGTGCTTGTAAGCCCGGTCATCGAGGCATGCCCTTCGGAAAACAAAAAATCGGAGATGGGGCTTCTGCATTCCTTTTACAGTTGGGGGCTGGTCGCCGTCGTCGCGTTGTCCACGCTCTATTTCGTGCTGGCGGGTATCGAAAACTGGCAGATCCTCGCATGCGTATGGGCAGCCGTGCCTTTTTTGAATGCGGTCTGTTTCCTTTTCGTGCCCCTGTTCAAGCCCGTGGAAGAGGGCAAGGGCATGTCGGTCGGAGCGCTTTTGAAATCACGCATGTTCTGGCTGTTCGTGCTTTTGATGCTCTGTGCGGGAAGCTGCGAAAATGCGGTCAGCCAGTGGGCGTCCGCATTCGCGGAATCGGGCCTGAAAGTCTCCAAAACGCTCGGCGATCTTTTAGGGCCTTGTCTGTTTGCCGTGTGCATGGGCATATCCCGCGTGCTGTTTGCGAAATTCGGAGCGAAATTGCATATTAAACCCGCGCTGATGATCTCTGCGGCGGGCTGCGTCGGCGGGTATGCGCTGTGCGCGTTCGCGCCGCAAAGCGCCGCGTGGCTCGGGCTCGTCGGGTGCGGCATCGTGGGTTTTTGCGTCAGCATCATGTGGCCGGGTACGCTCTCGTTTGCGTCCGCCACGATCCCCAAGGGCGGCACGGCGCTGTTCGCGCTCCTCGCGCTGGCGGGCGACGTCGGGTGTATGTCCGGCCCTTCCGCCGTCGGGGCGATCGCCGACGGCTTCGGCGGTTCGATACAGGCAGGCATTGCGTTCGGCATCTTCTTTCCGGTCGTCATGTTCGTCGCCGTCGCGCTTTATCGCGAAAAGAAACGGACTGCTGCTTCCGAAGAGGAGAACGTCGGCGACGACGCCGGCAAAACAGAACAATAGCATGAAAAGCGGGGGAACGCATATACTGCGTTCCCCTTTTGTACGCACAAAAAACGGTGTTCTTTCGTATGATGATAGAAGAGAGGGAAATCTCACTATCTACAAAAGGGGACGAAAGATCATGTGTTTGCTTTATTTGCTGCTGTTCGGCTGCAACGGGTGCGGTTGCAATGAAAGTTGCGGCTGCGATCAATGCTGCGGGAATGCCCGCGGGCGCGGCGGTTGTTGCGGCGATTCGGAAAACGGAAACGGCTGCTGCGGCCGGGCGAGTGCCTGTTCGCAGAATAGCTGCTGCTCTTGCCGGCGCGATTGCTCCGGCTTCGGCCGTCACGGCGGCGATTCCGTCTGCTGCGACGCGGATTATTACAACCGTCAGTACGCGCTCTGCTGCAAATGCAAAGTGGTGCGCCGCTGCTGCAATAACTGAAATTCAGGGAAAGGCGGTCTTTGGCCGCCTTTTTCCGCGGAAACGGTTGCCTTTTTTCTGCAAATGTTGTAAACTGAAAGGGCTTTGCGGATGTGGCGAAACTGGCAGACGCGCCGGACTTAGAATCCGGTGGGCAACCTTGCAGGTTCAAATCCTGTCATCCGCACCAAAAACACTATATACGGTAATTGTTTTCATTAAAAATTACCGTATATAGTGTTTTTTGCCGTTTTGGGCACAAATCGGGCGCAGAAATCAAAAAATATGATTCGATTTATCGGGCGATTCGTGTTGCGTATCGGGAAGAGCGCCTGTATGTTCCGTCGCTGTTTTTTTATTTCGATCGATAAATTTGAGCGAAAGCAGTTGCAAATTCCGAAAACGGGTGATACAATAAAGCCACCGGCAGGGGAACGATGAGCGATTTAAAAAAACAGGCTCACCCGCAAGGAGAACGTATGAGTGCGGCGAATCTGATCATCGTCCCTGCGAACGTTCTGCTTACGCAGTTTTTCCGCAAGCGCATGAGCCGCAAAAACCATAAATACCGCGTCGAAAACGAGATCGTTTCGGCAAAGTTTTCGAACATGCTCGGCATGCTTCCCGTTACCAAGGCGCACGGGCTGGAAGACGAAGAGATCGCCCAATGCGACAGGAATATCCGCAGGCTCACGGCGCGGGGGCTTGCGGTAGACCGCACCAATTCCTATTTCGGTTCGGCGCTTCGGGCAGCGGCAAATCGACGCTCATGAACCTGATCATCGGTTTTTTGAAGCCGACGGAGGGCGCGCTTTATATCGACGATAACGACATAACCGAACTTTCATTGCCCGATTACAGGCACTTTATATCGGTCGTGCCCCAAAACAGCGTGCTGTTTGCGGGGTCGATACGGCAGAACATCGTCTACGGGTTGGAAAACGTGGACGAAAAGGACGTCGAACGCGTTGCCGAAATGGCGAACCTGAACGAATTCGTGAAAGATCTTCCCGACGGACTGGACACGTTCATCGGCGAGCAGGGCGGCAAATTGAGCGGCGGGCAGAAGCAGCGCGTGACCATCGCCCGCGCCCTCATCCGCGATCCGCGCATCCTTATTTTGGACGAGGCGACGAGCGCGCTCGACAATATTTCGGAGTATCAGGTGCAAAAGGCGATCTCCAGCCTGATCAAGGGGCGCACGACGTTTATCGTCGCCCACCGCCTGTCTACCATACGCGACGCGGACAGGATCGTCGTCATGGACGCGGGCAAGTGCGTGGAAACGGGAACGTACGACGAACTCATGGAAAAGAAGGGCAGGTTCTACGAACTCAAATGCCTGAACGACATGAATTACAAGATCGCCGAAGAATCTTTGAACGAGGGTGAGGCCGCTTCCGCGGAGGAAACGGGCAAAGCGGTGTAAATATGAGGGATTCGTTCGCGAAACGGCTTGCCTGATCCGCGCAAAAGTGCTAAAATACAGATATGGATAAGATCGTGGTTGCCAGCGGCAACAAACATAAACTCCGCGAGATCGCGGAAATTTTCAAAGGATACGAGATCGTTTCGATGCAGGATGCGGGCTTTTCGCAAGACATCGAGGAAAACGGAGAAACGTTCGAGGAGAACGCGCTCATCAAGGCGCGCGCCGTGTGCGGCGCGCTTTCCTTGCCTGCGCTCGCGGACGATTCCGGGCTGTGCGTTGCGGCGCTCGGCGGCGCGCCCGGCGTGCACAGCGCACGTTATTGCGGGCGGCACGGGGACGACGGCGCGAACAACGCGCTGCTTCTGAAAAACCTCGAAGGTGTTCCCGAAGAGGAGCGCGGGGCGTATTTCGAAAGCTGCGTCGCCCTCGTCTTTCCCGACGGGCGGGAAGTGACCGCTTCGGGCAGGACGTACGGCCGTATCCTTTTTGCCCCCGAGGGGGAAAACGGGTTCGGGTACGACCCGCTCTTTTACAGCGACGAACTCGAAAAGTGCTTCGGCATGGCTTGCGCGGAAGAGAAAAACGCCGTATCGCACAGGGCAAAGGCGCTTTCCGCCCTCGCCGCAAAATTGAAAGAGGGCAGGGCATGAAGACGCTCGTCGTGATCTCCGATACGCACCGCAACCTCGCGCCGCTCGATAAGATCGCGACCGTGCTTTCCGAATGCGATTACATCGTGCATCTCGGCGATATGGCTTCCGACGCGAAAGACCTTATGCGCGCCTATCCCGAAAAGACATACGTCGTTGCGGGCAATAACGACTTTTTCGGCGGGCAGAGCGAATTCGTGCTCGACGTCGAAGGGCGGCGGATCTTTGCCTGCCACGGGCATCGCTACGGCGTCAAAAGCGGCACGGACAGACTTGTGCGCGCGGCGAAAGAAAAGCTGTGCGACGTCGCGCTGTTCGGGCATACGCACGAGGCGTTTGCAGGGGAAGAGGAAGGCGTTCTCCTCATAAATCCCGGCTGCATGACGAGGTATTCGCCCCGTCAGACGTATTGTTATCTCGTGATCAACGGGAATAAGGCGGTACCGACGATCGTAGAGATACGTTAACGCGGTTTTTTGCCGCCGCAAGAGGGGCGCGGCTTTCAAAAAAATGTAAAAAACAAGGGAAAAACCTTAAAAATCGATTGACAATGCGCCCGCGTTTTTGATATAATCTTTTAGCGTTGTGAATGCGGGTGTAGTTCAATGGTAGAATTCCAGCCTTCCAAGCTGGCCGTGTGGGTTCGATTCCCATCACCCGCTCCAAGTAAATGAGCCTGTAGCTCAGTTGGATAGAGCAACGGCCTTCTAAGCCGTGTGTCGGGGGTTCAAATCCCTTCAGGCTCGCCAGAATGTGGTGGGTATAGCTCAGCTGGTTAGAGCGCAAGATTGTGGCTCTTGAGGCCGAGGGTTCGAATCCCTCTACTCACCCCACTTACTTGAAGGGGCATCGCCAAGCGGTAAGGCAACAGACTTTGACTCTGTTATTCGTAGGTTCGAATCCTGCTGCCCCTGCCACAATTCGTTAAAGCCGTTGGGGTGTAGCCAAGTGGTAAGGCATCGGACTCTGACTCCGACATTTCGGGGGTTCAAATCCCTCCACCCCAGCCATACAAGCACCGTGTGCCGCCGTAATAAAAATTTCGGCGAACGTGTTAAAAACGTTTGCTTTTTAATAGGCGTTGTGCTATATTATGTAATGCTTGCGACCTATTAGCTCAGTCGGTAGAGCACATGACTTTTAATCATGGTGTCCCGAGTTCGATTCTCGGATAGGTCACCAAAAGTCGGCGGATGTGGCGGAATTGGCAGACGCGTTGGACTTAGGATCCAATGTCATGGACGTGCAGGTTCAAGTCCTGTCATCCGCACCATCCAAAAAATGCGGGAGTGGCTCAGTTGGTAGAGCGTCGCCTTGCCAAGGCGAAGGCCGCGGGTTCGAGTCCCGTCTCCCGCTCCAATATGGCACCATAGCCAAGTGGTAAGGCAGAGCTCTGCAAAAGCTTAACCCCCAGTTCAAATCTGGGTGGTGCCTCCAGATGAAGGTTCTTGCCGCGCAAGAACCTTTTTTCATTAGCCGATGTGGCGAAATGGCAGACGCAAGGGACTTAAAATCCCTCGGGGGCAACTCCGTACCGGTTCGAGTCCGGTCATCGGCACCAAAATTAAAAGAATGGATTGATACAAACAAGTATCAATCCATTTTCTTTTGCAAAAATGACTAATTTTCCTATCTATAAAAGCATCAAATCACCGCAAGAAACCGTCAAATGCTCTTTTATAAAAGTTTTCCGTCATTTTATTATAATATATACTGTATGATTTTTAAAACGATTTATAATTTTCTGATTGCTATGTCGTTTTCAAAAAGCATATTTTCTTTTAAATTATAACTCATCGCACATTTCGACACGAACATAACCAGCCACTAAGACCGCTTATAACAATTGACTTAAAGATTTAATACTCTTGTAAGCTCATCAAGCATTCTCAGCTTACGGTGTTCATAAAATATTGAAAAATCTTTAATATCTTTTGAAATCGCATCATCCAAATAAGCAATGGCATTCCCCTTATTACACCATTCAATAAGTGTCGTTTTATTTTTACTTTCGTTTTCTTTCCCTTCCAAAAGTTGCAAATTAGGAAGTGTATTGCCTTGATACTGCCATAACTTGACTGTTTCTCTATCAGTTATTCCCGCTGCTCTCAGCTTACCTATGTTAAAGCTAGTGTATGGATGAACATGATCCTGGTGCCATTCGATTTGTCCTAATTTCATATTTGGATACAAAACCGTAAGTAACAAAAAAGTATACCAGCTTTTTTCCTTATTGAAATACCCCTCTATTTCATCTCTGCTCATGGTGAATTTTCTATTACCGACAAGGACTATATCTTTAAATATTTCAAGCCCAAAAGGAGTCGATGCACATTTCGTTTTATTCAATACAGCCCTTGTATTGGTAAGCGCTGAATTGCTTGCAACGCCATATATATTTTTCAAAAACGAAACTACAAGATACTTTCGAAGTCCATTAAGTGATTCCTCTGAATCCGTTCCACCTCTATATATATAGTAAGCAACAGGAATCAATGCATTGTAAGATGAAATATTATCACGACAAAAGCCCAAATCGACAAGCATTTTAACTGTTTTTATCAGTGCCTTTTTAATATTATCAAATTCGTTACGAATACTATCGACCGTGTCTTTTTTGAATGAATCAATTTTAAGATTTACCGCCGAACCTGTAAACACAAGGCAAGTTCTCATAATAAAGTCCCTACTGAAATTAAACCCGCCTCCCTTATTATTCATTTCTTTAATGAGATTCTGAATTTTTTCCCTGCCGTCGTTCCAGCCCGAAACTATGGTTGAGAACAACAGGTCGGTCTTAGAAAGATATGTCCCCGATGAGTTTATACGAACAAAAATATTTAATACGTCATCGTAGCTAGCTTCATCAATAGAGTAAAAGTTTAAAATTGATTCATCACCGCAGGCATTGTAAATTTTGTACAGCTTAAGCAAGTTTTTGCTTTGAGCTTCGTTCAATCCATGCTCCGTTATATATTGCAACACCTCAAATTCCGTATCAAAATTGATAATATCACAGACTCTAAACCACACATGGTCAGTAGAAACATCCTGTTCACTATAAAATTTAAAGCGTTTAATAAAACCATCGTCATCTTGTTTCTGGGAAGAAATGGAGTCTAAATTGAAATAGAGCTTTTTCTTTGGAAATGCCTCATTCGTATTCCACCATTTTTTCTTAATTTTGAATGCAACACTACCCTGCAATGCAATATAAAGGGATGACAGCCTTTGCTGTCCATCCAAAACAATATAGTAATACTCGAAGTCGGTAATTAACCTTTCCGGAGCTTTCTTATTTTCAGCACAGTCCCTTTGATGATAGTCTTTAATAAATTCATAAAGAACAAGATTACTCTGAGCAACTGCTTTTTTTGTAGTTTTCCAAAACAGCAATGTACCTATGGGATAGCCCATAATAATGGAATCGAAAAGATTTTCTATCTGTTCCTCATGCCAGACAAAATTTCTTTGAATTTCAGGAAGGTACATTTGCCCTTGCGCAATCATACTCATTGCTTTTTTTATTGAGATACTCTCGTACTTCATGCATCCACTCCTATATGCTGTTTTTATAAACAAAGTTTTTTATTATTATAACACATATTAAAGTAACAATCAAACAAGCTATATGCATGATATGCACATAATTTTAGAGCTTACAGAAAATATCAAGTGTATGCAAGTTTTTACAAGAGTGCGCACTTTGCATTAAAATATGTTTATGTTGTTGTTTCTAAAACAAGAGAACGTCGCCCTCATATTTTTTATAGGTAATAAAGCCTTAATTGAAATTTATATGGATAAAACCGACTATTCGCTTTTGAATGAATATGGTTGATTTGCAAAAAAAATACTTATAACAGTTATCGCCTTAAACAAACGACAGAAGCAAGATACCGATTATTATCCGCATTTACATTATTATTTATTATCCGACAAAAATTTAGTACGCAACGTAGCAAACGAGAAAAACAAAGATCATAAGAAAAGCCGTCAGCCAAAGTTCACCCTTCTCTTTACAATCCGAGTACGCGCTCTATTTTTTGCAGAAGGAATATAGGCGGTTGTTACGTTTTCCGCTTCTCCACATAAAGTTTTGTTCAACCTTTGTATTGCACCCCTGTATTGCGCCGTCGTTACAGCGGTAAAAATTTATGGTGATTGAAAAGCGCGGCAATAATAAATCGCTTAATATATACTGCAATATATGTTTGATTTATAGTAAAGCATGAATACTCTTCCTTCTCTAAATTACTCTGCTAAATCCGCTGTACAGCTTACAAAAATTTTTCGGCATTTTCCTGATATTGCCATTCAAGCTAAAGCTATTAAGCCTTGCGGAAATTATAATGTCGGCAAAAATGGATATATCAATAAGTTATGCAATGAAATTTTTACCGATTTGATTGTTATAAATTAATATTATATTTTTAGAAAATAAATTGCCATATTATTCTAAATTACATTGATTTTCATAACTAATCAGCTTAAACTAATGTCTTTTAGTGTATCGAGATACTTTTGGACTATATCAAATCGCATTGTTTCGTTCATGCGTTCCTTATAGAGTTTTTCGGCGATATTTCTGCATTCCAGTATCAATTTTGCATCTATTTTGCTCCACT
>DVHK01000088.1 GCA_018712135.1 Candidatus Coproplasma avicola
ATTTCGACTAAGCCCGACGAAGTCGGGCGCATGGAGAAATCTATCAACCAAGTGTCCTGAAAGTTATATTGAAAAGCTAAATTAAAAGTCCCGCCGCGCGGGGAGCTTTTGCTCCCCGCGCGGCGGGGTAATTTTTAAGGTTTAAGTTTATAAATTTTTATCGGGCGGCTGACCGACGTGCGCCTTCCACCTGCACTCCGAAATTTCGAACTCCGAAAATGTTGCGGCAAAGGACGAGTTCTCGGGGCTGCACGCGTATATTCCGAAGGGAACGCTGCCCGTCGCCGCGGGCATGTGGCAGATGCGCATCTGGCTGAACTTTACTCCGTCGAACGAGCACTCTATGCAGAAATCTTCGGCGCGGCGGCTCAGCCTGTACCAAACGCTCTTTACATCGGCGCCAATCTCGGTAGTCGCCCAGTCGGAATAGCCGCCCGCAGTGACGACGCTGCCGAGGTGCTGGAAGCGCTCGTTTTCGTACTCGACCGAGGCTTTAAGCCAATTGCGGCTGTCGAAGTAGACGACCACGCCGCACTGGTCGAAGCGGCGCTTGCTGTCGAAAGCCGTCTTTACGGTGAACGAAAAGTACTGCTCGTCGGTTACGGTCTGCAATACGGGCGCGTTGTCGTTGCAGAAGCCGTAATAGGTGCGCTGCCACAGGTCGGTGTGCGGGTTGGTGACAACGGCGAATTTTTCGCCCTCCACCGAGAAGCTTTCAGGGAGGCGCGTCCACCGCCACTCCCTGCCGGCCAGAATAATTTTTTCCATAAAAACCTTTCTCCTTTTTATTTTCGCCGCCGCGGCTGCCCGCCGCGGCGGCGCTTTACGCAATGATTATAGCATATGTGCGCGCCGACAGCAAGCTTAAACGGCGCGCGAGAGATGGCAGTAAAAATAAATTATCTGTCTGCCGCGCGAAAGTTCGGAAAGGAGCGAGGCAGCGCGCGCCATGTGCTCGCCGTCGAGCTCGCAGAAAGGATCGTCGAGTATAACGAAGGGACTGTCGTCCGAAAAGAGGGTATCGGCGAGGGCGAGGCGGTAGCACAGCGAAACTATCGCGCGCTGACCGCCCGACATGTGACCTTCGGGGCGGAGTTCGCCGCCGCCTTCAAACGCGACGGCAAAATTTTTGTCGACGTAAACGCTGTCGCCGAGGGCGTTTTGCAGCAGGCGGGAATATTTTTGGAAAGCCTGTGCGACGGGCGCGACGAGCGAGGCGTTCATGGTCTGCTCCGCCTGCCTTATCAGCTGCGCCGCAGCGGTGTAGTCGGCATAGGTATTTTTAAGCCGCTCTGCCTCGGCGAGGCAGTTTTCAAGCTCCGCCTGCCTTTGGGGAAGGACGGAAATTACGCTTTCGTCGTCGGATATGTCGTGATCAACCGACGCGAGTTCGCGGCGGAGTGCGGACAGCTGCCCACCCTGCGGACTTTCCGTCGGGGTAATTTCGCTGCCCTGCGCGTAGGAGCGCGCGCGCGAAGAGGCGAGGTCTGCCTGCTCCTTCAAGGCGGCGTATTCGGCTATGTCGCGCGAGAGTTTTGCCGCCGCGGAGGAATAGTCCATACCCGAAAGGTTATATTTTTTGAGCACCTCGTCGGCGCGGGATGAGAGGATTTTTTTGCCCTTTTTGCCGCCGAACATGACGAACGCCGTGGCGATGCCGAAGAGCACGCCTAAACTTGCGGCGGCTATGCCGATGAAGGTATTGAAAGCGAGCAGCGCGCACCCTGCGACGATTAAAAGCAGAGAGAGCGCGAGCGAGATATACGCGGGGGCGTACATCGCCCTCTTGTCGTTGTTTTTGTTCCCCGCGGATGAGGCGGAGTTGAGGGCGGCGACGTCGTCCTGCACGGGGAAGCCCGCGGGATATTCGCCCGCGAGCTGCGCGGCGCGCGCTTCCGCGCGCGCCGCGTCCGCCTGCAAATCCTGATAAATTTTGCGCCGTTCGGCAGCGGCTACCGCCGCGCCGCCCGACAGCGCGAGCGAACTTTCGAGCGAGGATATGCGCGAGGCAAGCGAAGATGAGCGGGCGTATTTTTCGCCCAGCCCCTCTGAAATGGTCTGCAAGTTGGCAATTTCGGAGCGCAGTTTTTTTGCGCGCTCCTCGCACTCGGCGATCCTGCCCCTGCCCCCGCGCGACTGCAAAGTTTTTGCCGCGCGTTCGAGAGAGGCGGCAGCAGTCTGCGCGCCGGAACCTTCGGTCTGCGAGGAAAGAGACGCCAGCCGCGCGCTTATTCCGCCCGTGGCGGACAGCTCGCCACGCTCCGCCGTGATGAACAGCGTGCGGGAAAACGAAAGCTCGTCCAGCCCGAGAAAGTGCACGCCTATGCCGCCTTCGGGCAGGGCGCAGGGCAGACCATTGCGGAACAGCCGCGCATCGTCGCCCGAGGTGCGGTCGAAAAACCGCTCTATGCGGTACTCGGCGCCGCCCTTTTCAAACGTGAGGTTGCCGCCGAACTTGCCGCCAGAAAAGGGATAATAGTGCCTGCGCTCGTTGAATTTCGAGCGCGAGCTGTCGGCGGGAAGGCCGTAAAACATCGCCTTTATGAACGCGGCGAGCGTGCTTTTGCCGCCGCCGTTGGGGGCGTAAACGCGGGATAGTGCGGGATCAAACGCGAAGTCGAAGTGAGAGAGCGCGCCGAAATTTTCGATATGGCAGCTTAAAAGTTTCATAATTCGTCCTCCCTTCCCGAGAGCGCTTTGAGCCCCGCGGCGATTATGCCCTGCTTGCGCTCTTCGGGATAGTCCGAGGCGAGCGCGGCGCGCACGAACGCCCCGCGCAGAGTGTTTTCGCGCGCGAGCGACGAGAGCGCAAGCGCGGGGCGGGTTTCGTCGACGACGGAAGCGCTGAAATAGCGCCCTTCAAGCTCCTTTTGCAGGTCTGCCGCGAGGGTGGAAGCGTCGAAATGCGCCTCGCCGACGAGCGCCAACCGCACCATATCCTTGGGCGAACGGGGCGCGACAGCCATGCCCGCGCGCATCGCCGAAGCCCAGTCGGGACAAGTCGAAATGTCGCACACGCATCCCGAGACAGTGCGCGAGGCGAAGGGCACGAAGGTGCTATTTACTCTCCCTCCGTCCACTTCGAGCAGGACGAAGCCCTTTTGCCCCTGCTCGTCGTATCCCCTGCCTTCGAGGCAGCCGCTGCAAGCGTAAACTCCGCGCCCGTCCAGCCTGCCGCCCGAAAATGAATGGACGTGGCCGAGGGCGAGATAGTCTATCCCCCTGCCGCGCAATGCATTGAGGTTTATAAGCCCTTCGCCCGCACCGCCCGCGACCTGACCGTGCAGCATGACTATGTTTACCCTGCGCCCGTCGAGCGACAGCGACGAGTAGAGCGAAAGGCAGTTTTCGGGCGAAAGCTCCGTGCCGGCGATCGTCACTCCGCCGCAGTCGTAATAAGTCCACTCCCCGCCGAAGGTCTTTAAGTTGGGGAGCTGTTCGGTGTAACTTTGGCGGCAGTCGTGGTTGCCGCGCAGATAATAAAACTGTATGTCGGGGTGAGCCTTTATTACGCCGTAAAAATATTCCTTGTCCCTTTTGAAAGGGCGGTCGCCGTCGAACACGTCGCCGCACAAAAGCACGGCGGCGCAGCCGTTGGCCGCGGCATAGTCCGCCATGCGCCCGAAAGTTGCGCGCATTTCGCGGCGGCGCTCCTCCGCCCTGTCCGCCGGAAGGCGGGACGTAAGCGCCGAGCCGAGGTGAATGTCGGCGCAATGCAGAAATTTTATCAATTTGAGCCTCCTTTAAGCTGCGTTTGCTCCTCAAAGCGCCGTTCGGGCGGGAGAAGATTTTTGTATTTTAGCGGAGCGCAGACGTAAAAATTGTGCTCGCTGCCCTCGCCGACGACGGGAACGGCCGTCCGTCCGTTTATGTCGGTTAAATTGAAAGATAAATCGGTAGTGAAAGACGGCAGCGTAGACTGCCTGACGAGGTCGGCGAAGTCCTCGAACCCGCTCTGCACGATAAAGCGCGTGTGCGGAAGGCGGGAGCGCACGTCACCCCACACCCCTATGCCCTCGTAAAGCAGCATGGTTATGCCGTCGATATCGGCAAAGGTGAGCTGCTTTCTGCCCGCAAGCCTGTGTTCGGGGGGCAGGCACAATAAAAGCCGCTCGCTGCACAAAAAGCGGCAGACTACGCCCTCGCAATCGGCGGGCGCGCTTAAAACGACGAGCGAATACGCGCCCGACAACAGTCCGCGCAAAAGGCGGTCGTCGGGGCATATTTCGGTGGCAATGCGCCCCTCCGGCAGATTTGAACCGAGAATGCGCATGAGTTCCCACAGCGGCGCGGGCGCGCAGGCGCCGACGGCGAAGGTTTTGCGCTCCCTGTCGAAGTCGCGCAGGCGGCGGGCGCCGTCCTCGCACTCAGAAATGAGCGAGCGCGCGATGCCGACGAAAAATTTGCCGTTTTCGTTGAGTTCGACCTTGTTTTTGGCGCGGTCGAAGAGCGCGACGCCCAGTTCGCCTTCGAGCTTTTGCATTGCGCGGCTGAGCGCGGGCTGGGAGATGTAAAGTTCCTCCGCCGCGCGGGAAATGGTGCCGCAGTCGGCAATTTTTATAAGCTGATACAAATCGCGCAGTTCAAACACCCCGCCCCTCCTTTGCGCCGCCCTTGGCGCGTCTTTTAAATTACTTTTATAACCACTTTTTTATAATTATAGCGCGCGCGGCGCGCGCTGTCAACAGTATGCGTGTAAGTTATAGTGCAATAAAAAACGGGCATTTTACAAACGGGCGCGGACGAGGTATAATAGGCGTACAGACAGAAAAGAAAAGGAGGAATCAATATGCAATATTTTACTTTGAATAACGGGATTAAAATTCCCGCACTCGGGTTCGGCGTGTTTCAGGTACCCGACCCCGCGGAGTGCGAAAGGGCGGTTGCCGAGGCGTTGAACGCGGGATATCGCCTTATCGACACGGCGGCGGCATATATGAACGAACAGGCTGTGGGCGCAGCCATTGCCAAGAGCGGCATTCCCCGCGACCAGCTTTTTATAACGACAAAACTTTGGGTGCAGGATATGAGCTACGAAAAGGCGAAGGACGCGATAGACCGTTCGCTTAAAAACTTAGGGCTCGATTACCTCGATTTATACCTCATTCACCAGCCCATGGGCGATTACTACGGCGCATACCGCGCCATGGAGGAGGCGTATCGCGCGGGCAAGCTTAAAGCCATAGGCGTGTGCAATTTTTACCCGCATGTTCTGACCGACTTCTGCGAGACGGTAGACATCGTGCCCGCGGTAAACCAGGTTGAGCTGCACCCCTTCTTCGCGCAGGAAAAGGCGCTCGAAGTCATGAAGGAATACGGCGTTACGCCCGAGGCATGGGGCCCCTTTGCCGAAGGTCAGCACGGCATTTTTACCCACCCCGTACTGACCGGAATAGGCGACAAGTACGGCAAATCCGCCGCCCAGGTTGCGCTGCGCTGGAATATTCAGCGCGGAGTTGTCGTCATTCCCAAATCGGTTCACGCCGACAGGATCAGGCAGAACATCGACGTGTTTGACTTTGAGCTTACGCCAGAGGATATGGCGAAGATAAGCGCCCTTTCCCTCGGCAAGAGCGGCATTGTAGACCACACCGATCCCGCCTTTGTCAAGATGATTCACTCCCTTAAAGTGCACGACTAAACTTTTTAAAATTCATTTTAAAGGGGCAGCCGCCCGCGCAAATTCTTGCGCGGGCGGCTGTATTATATATATCGATTAAATTCAAAAAACCGTCAGTCTATCATTTTGTTGAGTCTGCGTATTCTGCGCTTGATGGGGAAGAGCCAGAAGATGGAAACCAGCCATAAAAGGGCGAGGCATATGCCCGACACTATGCCCGAGCCGCCGAAGGACACGGGGAGCGAGGCGAGCATTTCGAAAGCCGCCGAAGCTTCGGCGCCGACGAGCGACGAGAACATGGGCGCGAGCGCGACCGCAGCGAACGGCAGCGCGACAAACAGCACGCAGGGCAGCCAGCAGAACAACTTTACGTACCACATGGTGAAGCGCTTGTTGGGCGTGAAAATTCTTATGAAAGCTATGAGCGCCATAACCAGCCACAGCGCGGACGTGAAACCTATCGTGACGGCGGCGACGCCGAACAACGCCGTGCCCGTCATGCGGGCGTCATCGTCGCTGATCTGCGCGAGCATGTCGCCGACGAAACCCGTAAGATCGGGAATTTCCACACCCTGCTCGCCCGCAACCGCTTCAAACGCCTGCGTATATGAGAACTGTCCGTTTTCGTCCACGCCTTCGTCTATGAGTTTGTCGAAATTTTCGCCTATGGCGTCGAGCTGCTCTTCGGTGAGCTCGTAACCGATAGAGGCGGCAAACTGCTCCGCCGAGGTGCGCAGCTGAGCCTTTGCGTCATCATACTGCCCCTCGTTTATAAGCGAAACCACCTCCTCTATATCCTCCACGGGGGCGTCGGCGTATTCTTCGGGCAGCGCCTCGACAGCCTGCGCGACGGTGTATGCGGCGAGGCGGGGCGTTGCCTGGGCAAGCATGCTTTCGACGGCGCCCTCCACTCCGTCCGCGGCGCCCGCGATAAAGTCGCGCACGGTCTGCGCCTGCGGCATTGCGCCGAGCGAAAGCACGTCGAGCGGCGAAATTTCCACCGTGACGCGCGCGTCGATGTCCTGCAAAACGTAAGAGAGCATGTGCGACTGCTCCTCGTCCATCTCTCCGCCCGACTGCTCTCCCATCATCGAGTTGATGTATTCGACCGATTGGGAATTAAGGGTGACGCCCGCCCTTATCATAGGCATAAAAAACTGGAATGCCGCCGCGACAAGAGCGATTATAATGACTATTATATTTGCGGGGATGAGCCTGCGCTGATACTTTTTGCGCTCGGATTTAAGGTTATCCGCCTCTATAAGATTATCGCAATTATTTCTCGACATGTAAAACCTCGCAGTCCGCCGCGCGGGCGCGGCGGAAGTTGCGGCGCGGGCGCGTTGCACCCGCGCCGCATGACATTTATTGTTATGTATATTTTACCATTAAAATACCCGTTCTGTCAATATGCAGCGCAAAACAATAAAATATTAAACACACTGTTGACAAACTCAAATTATAGTGATAAAATAGTATCGTAAAAATCGCACCGCCGCGCGGTGCAGAATAAAAAGAGAGGATGGAATTATGGCAAAAAGTAAATCCAAAAAACTCAATATTGCCGTCGTCATTGCGGCAATAATAGCCCTTGCAGGGCTGGCGCTCACAATTGTCGGCATTCTGACAGACTGGGTATCCGCCAACGAATACGGCGGCACTTTCTCCGAAATCAGTCAGTTAAGAGGCGACATAACCGAAGCTTTGGGACTTTATGAAGGGTTCGACGCGGCTTATGCGTTTGCCATCATCACGATAGTTGTTGCGGCAATAACCTTTATAGGCGCCGTGGCAGAACTCATCATGAAGAAAAAACTTCTTAAACTTATCGTTGCGATATTTGCCGCCGCTACGATAGTATGCGCGATTGTCGCTTTGATATGCACATACACCCTGTGCGGCAACACATGGTACAAACTCGCCGAGGCTGCGCCCGCGATAGGCGCGTGGCTGCTGACGGTGGGCGGCGTTTTGTGCGGATTGGGCGGCGCATATGCCGCGTTGAAAGGCTAAAACCGCTTTAACGCCGTTGTGGCAGGCATTAAAGCTTTATCCCTCAGAAGGGCGGGGGCGCAGTCATGCGCCCCCG
>DVHK01000089.1 GCA_018712135.1 Candidatus Coproplasma avicola
TCGAAATGACAGATAATAAATAACACACTTTTCGGGAACACCTAAGAGCAATGCGGTGCTTTACATAAAAAAAGCGTATCTTCAACCGAAGATACGCCCTGCATTGTATCTCCGATTGTTGGGTACAAACTTTTCGCTCACGAGGAAAAGAGAGATACGATATGCCGTTCCGTACCTCGTGAGCTTAGATTAAGTTTGTACCCGTTTAGAGTATAGCATAGTCGCGGCAAAAAAGCAACAGTAATGTCAAAAAAGATGTCTGCGAAAGTGTGTATAACTCAAACAAATTTTTTGCGCTTGTCATTTCGACTAAGCCACCGCGATTAAAAATCGCGGCGGCGCATGGAGAAATCTCGCCTTAATTGATATACGCTTCGCGTGAAGAAGGATTGTGCTTTACTGATAGATTTCTCCGTGCGTTCGCTGCGCTCACTTAGTCGAAATGACGAGGTGGGGGAAGGCGCTCATTGAGTGGAAACGACAAAGCAGGGGACATTGGGTTAAAATGACAAAGTGCGGGGATAATTTAATATAAAGTAGCGGCGGACTTTTTAAGTCCACCGCAACAAGCTTTTTTTTATTGAGTTTAACTCGCGCAAAGTGTACGCTGAAATTTGCACGCTTACTTTCGCGGCTATTTAACGAGTTGCTGTATTATGTTTTCGGGGGCCTGTTCGTACCTGTCGAAAGTGGCGGTGAACTTGCCCCTGCCCTGGGTCATTGAGCGCAGAGCCGTGGCGTAGGTCTGAATTTCTGCCTGCGGCGCGTCGGCGGTGATGATCTGCATGTCGTCCTTGGCGTCCATGACGATTATTCTGCCGCGGCGCTTTGTCAAATCGCCCAAGACGTCGCCGAGGTACTTTTCGGGCACGGCAATTCTCATCTTGCAGATGGGTTCAAGAATGGTGGGGTTGGCGTTTTTAAGCCCCTCTTTAAAGGCTAATTCCGCCGCCGCCTTGAACGCCGCCTCGCTGCTGTCTACGTCGTGATAGCTGCCGTCGTACAGCACGGCCTTTATGTTCATCACGGGATATCCCGCAAGCACGCCGTTAGAAAGACATTCAATAATGCCCTTTTCAACGGCAGGTATGTACTGTTTGGGTACGGCGCCGCCCACGACCTCTTCGGCAAATTCAAAGGGCTGGTCGCTCGGCTCGAACCTCATCTTGCAGTGTCCGTACTGTCCGTGTCCGCCCGTCTGTTTTTTATACTTGCCCTCGGCGGTGGAGGTCGAAAGTATGGTTTCGCGGTAGGCGATTTTGGGCGTTTTGAGCACGGCTTCGGCGCCGAATTTGGATTTCAACTTCTTGCATATTACGTCTAAGTGAACTTCACCCTGTCCGCCTATCAGCGACTCGCCCGTTTCGCTCGCCTTAGTAACGGTAAAACTCTTGTCCTCTTCCGAAAGTTTATTGAGTCCAGCAAAAACTTTGTCCTCGGTGCCCTGCGTTTTTGCGTAAACCGCCATGAACAGGGTGGGGCGGGGGAAGGGAATTTCGTCGAACTGAACGCGCGCGTTCTCGTCGCACAGCGTGTCGCCCGTGCCCGTGTTGGTAAGCTTTGCAACCGCGCCTATGTCGCCCGCGGTCAGCTCGGAAACGGCTTCCTGCTTCTTGCCGTTGGTTACGTAAAGGGAGGCAATTCTCTCCGTCGTGCCCGTGTTGGGGTTAAATAGGGTGGAGCCGGCTTTGAGCACGCCGCGGTTGACCCTTAAATAGTTGAGCTTGCCCACAAAGGGGTCTACCGTAGTCTTGAAGATCTGCGCGGCAACGGGGCCGTCCTCTTCGCACTCAACGTTTATAATTTTTCCCGTGGCTACGTCGGTTGCGAGCAGATCTCTGCGCTCCGCCGCCTGCGGAACGTATTTGACGATTTCGCTCATCAGGTTAATAACGCCGCGGTTGTTGAGCGCGCTGCCCGCCATTACGGGTATTACGTTCATGTTGGCAATGCCCTTTCTTATGCCGTGAATGCACTCGTCGCGGGTGAGCGTGCCCGTCTCGAAATATTTTTCAAGCAGAACGTCGTCGTTTTCTGCGGCGGTTTCGGTCAGGGCGAGCTTCATGTTTTCAAACTCGTCCATCATATCTGCGGGAATGGGAATTTCCTCGGTGCCCGTCTGCGAAAATTTAAACGCCCTCTCGGTCAGCGTGTTTATAATACCCACCATCTTGCCGTCGTGCATAATGGGCAGCTGAATGGGCGCAATTTTCGCGGGGTATGCCTGGCGCAGCGCTTCTACCGTGCCGTGATAGTCGGCGTTGTCCTTGTCCATGCCGTTTATGAATATGACCATGGGCTTTTCGCTCTTCATGCAAAGGCTTATTGCTTTTTCTGTGCCCACGGTGACGTTGCCGCCGGGGCCCATGACAATGAGCGCGGCGCCGCAGGCGCGCATGGCTTCGTTGAGCTCGCCCTCAAAGTCCAAAAATCCGGGTACGTCTAAAATATTAATTTTGGTTTCGCGCCAATAGGTGTGGCATACAGTCAGCGAAATAGACATCTTTCTGGCTATTTCCTGCTCGTCGTAGTCTGAAACGGTCGTGCCGTTTTCAATCTTGCCCATGCGGGAAAGCGAGTGCCCGTTGAAAAGCATCGCCTCGCAGAGGGTGGTTTTGCCCTCGCCGCTGTGACCTATTATTGCAACGTTGCGTATGTCTTTTGCTGATATAGACATATCATTTTCCTCCTAAAATTAACTCATATATCTATTATAAATGAAAACTATCGATAAATCAATACCCAATTTAAAATTTATTGCAAATTTTGATAATAGTGCACAATAAATAACGGTGGGCAATG
>DVHK01000090.1 GCA_018712135.1 Candidatus Coproplasma avicola
CGCCTTATTTGTCGCGCATTTTTGCTTGAAACATATAAATGCGCTCAAAACTGTTGCTTTTGCCGCGCAGTACTGTTATACTATAAAGGCAAAGCGCAATGGAGGAATTTTAAATGGACGAAAAAAATAACGGCGCCGCGGGCGCCGCAGAGGATGAAGAAATAGACTTTGTGCAGATTGCCGGCATCGTGTTGAACGGCAGATATTACGCAATCATGCAGCCTGCCGAGTTGTTGGAGGGTATGGACGAGGACGAAGCGCTCATCTTCGACGCAACGGAGGCAAAGAACGGGGGAGAGGTGGAACTCGTCGATGACGACGACATAATCGACGCCGTTTTTGCCGAATATTACCGCCTCGTCGAGCAGGAAAAAGGCAACTGAGTAGACGGGCGTTGCTTTCCGCAAGATGAGCTGTGCAATGCGTAACGCTCAATTGCGGAATATGGTACAGCGGAACGCTGTGTCATTTCGACCGAAGCATACGATAGTGTGAAGCGGAGAGCTCTGTCAATAAGGTGAGATTTCTCCATGCGTTCCTTTCGGTCACATAGTCGAAATGACAAAGGTAATTAAAAAACGCAAAAAAGCACGGCGGACTGCCGTGCTTTTATCATTCTGTCAAGCGTTTGTGCGGGGTGTATTTGTCCCGCATTTATTAACCCGGGTCGCGGAATCCCTTGCCGAGTATTTCTGTTGCATCCGAAACTATTATGAACGAGGCGGGGTCGAGCTGTTTTGCCTTTGCCCTCAGCCTGCGCGCTTCGGGTCGGCTGCACACAATCATCAGTACGTGTTTTTGGTTGCCCGTGTAGCCGCCCTCAGCCACGTACGTGGTGTAGTCGCGGTGCATGGTATTTATTATATATCCGCCTATCTTATCGACTTCGTTGGTGATGACGGTTACATATTTGCTCTTGCCTATGTCCTCGATTACGCCGTCGATGAGGAAGGCTTTGGCAAACAGACCGAGCATGGAATACAGCCCCGCCGTCATGCCGTAGTTTGCGCCGTAAACTTGCGTGAATGCGGGCTGGCTGAACACAAAGAACGACGACGCGGCGATTATTATGTCGGTGAACAGCAGCGCGCGCCCGACGTTGACGGACGTGTATTTTTTGAGTATCAGCGCCACTATGTCCGTGCCGCCCGACGAGGCGCCGCAGTTGAACATTATCGCGCTGCCCACGCCCGTCAGCAGTACCGAATATGTAAGTTCCATAAACGGCTGGTCGGTCAGCGGCGAATCGAGGGGTATAAAGGTTTCAAACAAAAAGTTTTCAAGCGAATAAATGATCGAACAGTATACAGTCCTGAACGTGCAGCCCTTGCCTAAGAATATAAATCCGAGTATCAGCACGGCTGAGTTCATTATCAGAAGTATTAGCGACTGGTTGATATTGGGAATGTAGTTTTCGAGGATGAGCGCAAGTCCGCTGAAACCGCCGAATACAAAGTTGTTTGTCGATTTAAAAAAGTAGACACCCGCCGCGAGGGAAAGCGCGCCTATGTTGAGCAATACCCAGTACTTTACGGTGCCGATAACCTTTTTTCGGTCTGCCATATTTCTCTCCAAAAAATAAATGCATTATGCGCCATAATAATAGCATATCGCGCGTATATTTGCAATGCATTGACGGCAAAATATTGCGCAAAAAATAAAATTTTTTAACTGCGCGCGGGCGGCATTGTAATGCTTGACATTACAATGCCGCCCGCGCTATAATATAGCGGTAAGGAGGCATCGTTTATGCAGATAACTTCACGGCTTACCGTCGCGGCGCATACGCTGGCGGTGGCGGAATATTTTAAAAATTCAAACAAGGTTACGTCCGATTTCATCGCGGCGAGCGTGGGGGTCAATCCCGTCGTAATACGCCGCATTCTGCTGCAATTGAAGGAGGCGGGGCTTATAGACGTCGCGCGCGGCAGCGGCGGCGCAAGCCTTAAAAAGCCGCCGGAGGACATCACGCTTTACGACATATACCGCGCGGTCGACTGCGTGGAGGAGGACGGGCTTTTTCATTTTCACGAGCATCCCAACCCCGACTGTCCCGTCGGCAAATCCATTCATGCCGCCCTCGACGGTTATCTTTCCGCCGCCCAGCAGGCTATGGAAAACAGTTTAAAGGGCGTAACCTTAGCCGACGTCATGAGTTCTTTCGTGCGCGCGTGACAATATTCTATTTTAAATATTCGGCGCAACAGATATAACGGAATGTCGCTGTCATTTTGACATTTTAATTACTTATGTCATTTCGACCGAGCGCCAGCGAGTGGAGAAATCTCGCCTTATTGATAGATTTCTCCATGCATGCGGCTGTGCCGCACTTAGTCGAAATGACAGGGAGGGGTAGTAACATAAAAGTAGTCCGTGCCGCCCGCCGCATGTGTCATGCGGCGGGCGGCGCTTTTTCCCCGAAAAATTTTTCAAAAAAATTAAAAAAACTTTGTTGTAACACTTGACATTACAACAATCGTATGTTATCATACAGTTGTAATCAGAAAGATTACAACAAATTTGAAAATTTTTTCGGAGGAATTCAAAGATGAAAAAGATTGCAGTCATTTGTGCGGCAGGCAAGCAGGGCAAACTTCTCGTAGACGAGGCGGTATCCCGCGGTTACGACGTAACGGGCTTTGTGCGCGGCAACGATAAGGTAGCCAACTCCAAGGCGAAAACGGTGGTAAAGGACTTGTTCGACCTCACGGCAGACGACCTTAAAGGCTTCGACGCAGTAATCGACGCTTTCGGCGCGTGGACGCCCGAAACCCTTCCCCTTCACAAAACTTCGCTGGCACACCTGTGCGACATTTTAAGCGGAACAAATATCCGCCTTCTCGTCGTCGGCGGCGCGGGCAGCCTCTACATCAACCCCGAACACACCGTTCAGGTCAAGGATCTCGAAAGCTTCCCCGACGTGTTCAAACCCCTCGCAACCAACATGGGCGAGGCTCTCGCCGAACTCAGGAAGAGGAGCGACGTCAAGTGGACGTACCTTTCGCCCGCGGGCGATTTTGTCGCCGACGGCGCAAGGACGGGCGAATACCTTACGGGCGGCGAGGAATACTTCGTCAACGACAAGGGCGAAAGCCGCATAAGCTATGCCGATTACGCCATAGCCATGATCGACGAGGTCGAAAACGCGGCGCACATACAGCAGCGCTTCTCGGTAATAGGCAAGTAAGCGCATTTAATCAGCGGCACATATGCCGCAACCGACGGCATCAATTTACGGGGCGCGGGCGCAATTTTGCGCCCGCGCCTGCGGAGGATATATGGATATCGGCGATATATTTAAATTTCTCGCGGACGACGTTCACACGGTCATAGCCGCCACCGCAGACGACGAGGGACTGCCCGTCACCTGCGCGATAGACGTCATGGACTACGACGGCGGCGGGCTTTACTTTCTCACCGCCAAGGGCAAGGGTTTTTACCGCCGCCTCATGTCGCGCGGCTATGCCGCGCTCACGGGCATAAAGGGGGAGGACACCATGCACCGCGCCGCCGCTTCGGTGCGCGGAAAAGTCCGCCCCGAAAGCGAGCAAAAGCTCGCCTCTTTGATACAAAAGAATGCATATATGCGCGAGATATACCCCACCGAACAGTCCCGCGCCGCCCTCGCGGCGTTCTGTCTGTACAGCGGTCAGGCGGAGTGGTTCGACCTGTCAGTCAAGCCCATCGAGCGGCTCAACCTGACCTTCGGCGGAGCGGCGGCGGAGGGCGGCGCATACGCAGTGGGCGGCGGCTGCACGTCGTGCGGAAAGTGTCTTGAAGTCTGCCCGCAAAAATGTATAAAAATCGGGCAAAGGGGCGCATATATAGTGCAACAAAACTGCCTTAGGTGCGGCAACTGCATGACCGTATGCTCCGTCGGCGCGGTTACAAGGGGATAATTATGGCGCTGGTAGACCAACTCATTGAAATGCTGTGCAGGGAGCGGGGCGAGCGCCCCGAACGCTGTCCCGAGGGGCTTAAAGACAACTACTGGCGGGCGCTCGTCAACGTGCGCCCGCCTGCGCCCCTGCCAAAGAGCTACGCCGCGCTCGAAGGGCAATATCTGGCGGGCAAACTGCAACAGCGCGGCGTCGTCGACGCCGATAAACTGCAATATAACGGCAACATCGCTCTCTGGCGGGGAGACATAACCCGCCTCAAAGCCGACGGCATAGTCAATGCCGCAAACAGCGCGCTTCTCGGCTGTTTCTGCCCCTGCCACGGCTGCATAGACAACGCCATTCACACCTTTGCGGGCGTGCAGCTCAGGCAGGAGTGCGCGCGCATAATGCGCGAACAGGGGCATGAAGAGGGCGCGGGCGGCGCAAAAATAACGCCCGCCTACAATCTGCCCGCAAAGTACGTTCTGCACACCGTCGGTCCGATAGTGAGCGGCAAACTTACGCAGGAACATTGCCGCCTGCTCGAAAGCTGTTACATCTCTTGCATGAATCTCGCCGCGCAAAGGGGGCTTAAAACGCTGGCTTTCTGCTGCATATCCACGGGCGAATTCGGCTTTCCCAAGTTGCCCGCGGCGCGCATAGCAATAAACTGCGCCCGCAGTTTTTTAAAGGAGCACGACATAAAAATTATTTTCGACGTGTTCGGGGAGGAGGACTATGAAATTTACTCGCGGTTACTCGCAGAGCGCGGATGAGGCAAAAAGGCTGATATCTTCGGCGCGCACCATACTCGTCGGCGCGGGGGCGGGACTTTCTACCGCGGCGGGGCTGACATATTCGGGCGAGCGCTTCACTAAAAACTTTGCCGACTTTGCACAAAAGTACGGCATACGCGACATGTATTCGGGCGGCTTTTACCCCTTCGCCACGCCCGAAGAGTACTGGGCGTGGTGGTCGCGCCAGATATGGCTCAACCGCTATAATTGCCCCGTAGGCGGGGTATATGTGCGGCTCAACCGCATTTTGCAGGGCAAGGATTACTTTGTAATAACCACCAACGTCGACCACCAGTTCCGGCGCGCGGGCTTTGAAAAGGAGAGGCTTTTTTACACGCAGGGCGATTACGGGCTGTTTCAGTGCTCCCGCCCCTGCACGCCAGCAACTTACGACAACTACGAAAGCATAAAAGCCATGGTCGAAAGCCGGCGAGATATGAAAATTCCCCCTTCGCTCGTCCCCCGCTGTCCCGTGTGCGGCGCGCCCATGGTTCCCAACCTGCGTGTGGACGACGCCTTTGTCGAGGACGAAGGCTGGCGCGCCGCCGCGCGCAGATACGAAAAATTTATAGGCAAAATCGATAGTAATACCGTGCTCCTCGAACTGGGCGTGGGCGCCAATACGCCCGGCATAATAAAATACCCCTTCTGGGCTATGGCGCGCGAATACGGCGCCACGTATATCTGCGTCAATAAGGGCGAAAGCTTCGCCCCGCAGGAAATTTCCGATCGCTCTGTATGCGTCGACGGCGGCATTTCCGCCGTCATATAGCCCTCCTTTTCGCGCTCGAATGGGCGGGCAA
>DVHK01000016.1 GCA_018712135.1 Candidatus Coproplasma avicola
CTCCATGCGCCCGACTTCGTCGGGCTTAGTCGAAATGACAGGGGAGGGGGGGAGGCGGCAAAGGTACGGCAAAGGCACGGTAAAGGCACGGCAAAGGTACGGCAAAGGCACGGCAAAGGCACGGCAAAGGTATGGCAAAGGGCAGCGCGGGCGCGCGTTTTATTTTTTTGTTGCGCAGTCGCAAAAAGGGTGATATAATAAAGTCAGATCAACTGCTTTCAAGGGAGAATATATGCAGGACAAGCCCGAATTCATAAAAATACGCGGCGCGCGCGTGCACAACCTCAAAAACATAAACGTCGACATACCCCTCGGCAAAATAGTCGGCATAGCCGGCGTGTCGGGTTCGGGCAAGTCGTCCCTCGCCCTCGGCGTTCTCTACGCCGAAGGTTCGCGCAGATACCTCGAAGCGCTCTCGACCTACACCCGCCGCCGCATGACCCAGGCGGCAAAGGCGCAGGTGGACGAGGTATTATACGTCCCCGCCGCGCTCGCCCTGCACCAGCGCCCCGCCGTCCCCGGCATACGCAGCACCTTCGGCACGGGCACCGAGCTTTTGAACAGCCTGCGCCTCATGTATTCGCGCCTTGCAAGCCACCGCTGCCCCAACGGGCACTACCTTGCGCCTTCGCTGAATGTCGCCGCCGAGCGCGAACTCGTCTGCCCCGTGTGCGGCGCAAAATTTTTCGGCTCCTCCGCCGAAGAGCTCGCCTTCAACAGCCAGGGCGCCTGCCGTACGTGCGGCGGAACGGGCATAGTGCGCGCCGTAGACAAATCCACCCTCGTCCCCGACGAGAGTCTTACGATAGAGCAGGGCGCCGTCGCGCCGTGGAATTCGCTCATGTGGTCGCTGATGGTGGACGTATGCAGGGCAATGGGAGTGCGCACCGACGTGCCCTTCTGCGAGCTGACGGATAAAGAGCGCGACATAGTATTCAACGGCCCCGCCGAAAAGCGGCACATTCTGTATTATTCCAAGAACACAAACCAGGCGACCGAGCTCGACTTCACCTATTACAACGCCACATATACCGTAGAGAACGCCCTCTCCAAGGTCAAGGACGAAAGCGGCATGAAGCGCGTTGAAAAATTTTTAAAGCAGGACATATGTCCCGACTGCGGCGGTTCCCGCCTGTCCGCCGCCGCCCGCGCGCCCCTTCTGCGCGGCATATCGCTCGACAAAGCCTGCGCCATGTCCCTTTCGGACTCGGTGGAGTGGGTAAAGGGCGTGCCCGCAAGCCTGCCCGAAGAGATGCGTCCCATGGCGGAGAGCATCTGCCGCTCCTATCTCGACGTTGCTAAAAGGCTCATGGAACTCGGGCTGGGCTACCTCACGCTCGACCGCGCGTCGTCCACCCTCTCGACGGGCGAGCGCCAGCGCATGCAGCTCGCGCGTGCCGTCCGCAACCGCACCACGGGCGTGCTATACGTGCTCGACGAGCCCTCGATAGGTCTGCATCCCTCCAACATAGTCGGGCTCGTAGGCGTCATGCGCGACCTCGTTGCCGACGGCAATTCGGTAATTCTCGTCGACCACGATGTAAACATTTTAAAGGTCGCCGATTATATCGTCGAAATGGGCCCCGCCGCGGGCGAAAAGGGCGGGCAGGTCATCGCCGAGGGCACGGTTGAGGGGTTGATAGCGAATGACAAGTCGATAATAGGCGGCTATCTCGGCGGCGCGGGCGCGCCGCTCCGCGCCCGCGCCGCCTCGCAGGATATGTTTTCGTTCGGGCATATCCGCCTGTCTGCGGGCGCGATACACACAGTAAAACCCCTCGTCGCCGACATCCCCAAGGGCAGGCTTACGGTCGTCACGGGCGTTTCGGGTTCGGGCAAAACCACGCTCGTGCTCGAAAGCCTCGTGCCCGCATTGCAGGCAAAAATTTCGGGTAAAAAGCTGCCTTCTCACGTCCTTTCAATTGAAGCGGACGGCATAACGCAGGTAAAGCTCATCGACGCCACTCCCATAGGCGTCAATATCCGCTCGACGGTCGCCACATATTCGGACGTCCACGACGAACTGCGCAAAATTTTTGCGCGCACCGCCGAGGCAAAACAGCTCGGCTACAAGGCGGGCGACTTTTCGTACAACACGGGCAAGCTGCGCTGCCCCGTCTGCGACGGAACGGGCTCCGTCAGCCTCGACGTGCAGTTTTTGCCCGACGTAGACATACCCTGCCCCGAATGCTGCGGCTCGCGCTATTCAAAGGACGCCTCCCTCGCGCACTATAAAACCAAGTCGGGCGAACAGTTCTCCCTTCCCGAGCTCATGGCGATGGACGTATCGTCCGCCGCGCGGGCGTGCGCCGAAATGAAGACGGTCAGCCAGCGGCTGCGCGTGCTGTGCGACCTCGGTCTGGGCTACCTCACCCTCGGCGAGCAGACGCCCGGTCTTTCGGGCGGCGAGGCTCAGCGCCTCAAACTCGCCGAAGAGATGGGTAAGCCCCAGTCGGACGCGATCTTCGTGTTCGACGAGCCTACGATAGGTCTTCATCCCTCGGACGTCAGTACGCTGATATCCGTCTTTCAGACGCTTATCGACGGCGGCGCGACCGTCGTCGTAATAGAGCACGACCTCGACGTCATACGCAGCGCCGACTACATAATCGACATGGGTCCCGGCGGCGGGGAGGAGGGCGGCACCATCGTCGCCTGCGGCGCCCCGCAGGACATAGCCGCCTGCCCGCGCAGCCTTACGGGTACGTTTATAAAGCAGGACGCGCAATGAAGTTAAAGAGCAGAAAATACAATCGGGCGGCACATATGTGCCGCCTAACGCAAAAAAACAGCGCGGCGGACTGCAAACGCAGTCCGCCGCGCCATTGGGTAAAGGTGAATTATCATATCAAGTGCAACAATTAAGATAAAAAAAG
>DVHK01000091.1 GCA_018712135.1 Candidatus Coproplasma avicola
CGCATTGGTGCATATCCTCCTATGCACAATGCGCGTTAATATATTTGCGTTAACTTTTCTCTTGTAACTTCTCAAAAAATATGTCGTCGTTTAAATATGCGTCGGCTTCAAGCCCCGCGCCCAGCGCGCACATCACCTTTGTCAGCGCGCTTTCGGTACATTCGTCAAAGGCGCAGATAACGCTCTGCGGCAGTCCCACGGCGCTGGCATAAACGTTCGCGCGGCTGTCTACCGAAGCTATCACCACCGCAACGCCCCTCTCGCGGCAGTATTCGGCGAACTGCTTGAAGTTGAGGTTGCGCCCCGAGGTGCAAACCGTGTCGCTGTGGTAGGGTTCAAGAACTACCGCGCGCGGCGCGCGCCTGTCAAAGTCGTACAGCGAAAAGTTTAAAAGCGAACGCGCGGTAATCAGCATTACGTCGCGGCATATGTCGGGGACAACCGCCTTTTTTTTGCCTTGGGCTAACTGTTCCCTCGTCGGCATGGAGGGGGAGGGCAAAAAGATTACTTCTCCGTCCTTTACCACGGCGAGCGACTGTCCCAGCACGCTGCGGTACCAGCCCGTAATCTGGTCGCAGAACATAAGGCGGCTTGCAAGGTGAATTTCGCAGGGCAATTTGCCGTTTGCAAACGCCACAAAAACGCCCTTTGCATCCGTTTTTTCAATAAAGTCTACCGCCGCAATAAAGTTTTCAAGACCGTTCTGTCTGCTGTCCTCCAAGGGATACAGCGAGGAAACGAGCATTATGGGCAACCCCACGTCGCACAGCGTAAGCGAAAAATAGTGCGCGTTTATGCACAGCGAATCGGTGCCGTGCGTTATGATTATTCCGTCGTATTTTGCGGGGTCAACGACCCTGACTGCGGTATATATGGCGTGCAACTGCTCTTCGTGCACGTTTTCCGACAGCATCGAAACGGGCTCCTCGCAGTCGAAAGTTATGCCTTCGCCCCGCTCGGCGCGGTACATCTCCAAAAGCCGCCTGTTGGCGTTGCCGTCAAGGTCTACCCTGCCGTCTCTCGCCGCGCTGCCTATCGTTCCGCCCGTAAATATAACCTTAATGACCTTTTTCATACGTTACCTCGCACAAAAATATTATACTTTGCACGCAAAAGACTGTCAACTTTCTGTTGATTATCGCGCGGGTTTATTATATAATTAAATCAATAAATATTTTCGGGGGAAAATAAAATGTACGATTTTGAATACTTTGCGCCCACAAAAGTGGCGTTCGGAAGAGGCAGCGAGGGCAAGCTCTGTCCTCTCTTGAAGGAGCAAGGCTGTAAAAAAGTTTTGCTGCATTACGGCGGCGGCAGCGCCGAAAGGAGCGGGCTGCTCGCCGTCGTCCGCGCCGCCTTGAAGGAGGCGGGCTGCGGCTGGATCGAGCTGGGCGGCGTTCAGCCAAACCCCAGACTATCCCTCGTGTACGAGGGTATCGAGCTGTGCAAAAATGAGGACGTCGACTTTATTTTAGCCGTCGGCGGCGGGTCGGTTATCGACAGCGCCAAGGCGATAGGTTACGGGCTGACAAACGGCGGCGACGTGTGGGACTTTTACGACGGCACGCGCAAGCCCTCTGCCTGCGCGCCCGTAGGCGTCGTGCTTACGATAGCCGCCGCGGGCAGCGAAATGAGCAACTCGTCGGTAATTACAAAGGAGGGGAAAGGAGGCGGCTTGAAGCGCAGCTGCAATTCAAACTATGCCCGCCCTAAGTTCGCCGTAATGAATCCCGAGCGCACCATGACCCTGCCCGACTATCAGACGGCGTGCGGCTGCACCGACATTTTAATGCACACCATGGAGCGCTACTTCACTTCGGGCGGGAACATGGGCATAACCGATGCCATCGCCGAGGGGCTCATGCGCACGGTCATCGCCAACGCCAGAATACTCGCCCGCAATCCCAAAGATTACGCCGCCCGCGCCGAAGTGATGTGGGCGGGCGCGCTGTCGCACAACGGACTTACGGGCTGCGGCAACGACGGCGGCGACTGGGCGGTTCACGGCATAGAGCACGAGCTGGGCGGACTATACGACGTAGCCCACGGTGCGGGGCTGGCCGCCGTGTGGACGGCGTGGGCAAAGTATGTTTATAAGGACTGCTTGAAGCGCTTTTATCTCTTTGCCGTGCAGGTCATGGGCGTGCGCCCCAGCGGCACGCGCGAAGAGCTGGCGCTCAAAGGCATCGAAGCTTTCGGCGAATTTTTAAGGGATATAGGCATGCCCACGACGTTGACCGAACTCGGCGTAAATCCGACGGGGGAGGAGTACCGCAAGATGGCGCAGCTGTGCGCGGCGACGGGCGGCGGCAAAAAGGGCAGCGCAAAGGTGCTCTTTGCCGACGACATCGAACGCATACTGCGCAACGCGAAATAGAAAAAATTAAAAGATAAGGAAGATAATGATAGCGCCCGCCAAAATTGGCGGGCGCTATCGTCAGATTTATGGTTTATCAAATTTATGCTTTTCTAATCTTTTATAGTAATTTTTATAAAAGCTGCGCATGTTTTTAAAAAATTGCTTTTCGGATTTGCTGTTGGCGTTTATTAGATGTTTTGTGTTAATCAGCTCAAAAGCAGTGATTAAATCGGCAATTTGAAAAAGCCTGTAATAACCGGGACTCACATTTTCTTTAAAATCGGTATTAACGGCGTTGAACAGTGCAGCGATTATGGCGGTGAGCTGCTTTTGACCATTGTCGTAGTAAATTATTATTTTATTGAATTGCTCAAAAAAGTCGTTGCTTTCTGCAAGAAAATCTCTGATTTGTTGGGATAGTGCAGAAATTAATTTAAATTGGTTGCTGCATGATTTTTTATCTACGGCAAAGGTTTTATATGTAAAATCTATTTTGGTTGCAAACGTAACAAAACTGTTTAAAATTTGTTTGCGCTCGTCGATGTTCATATCTTTATAAACATCTTCTTTTCTTATTAGAGGTCCCGTGTGCAGGTAATGTCCGGCATGATTGCGGTTTCTCAGGCTCTCGTCAAGGCGGACAAGTTGTTCGGCAATACTTTGTGATTGGTCATGAAAATCATTGTGACCAAATAGTAGGGCGAATTTTTATCGTATTTGCCAAAGTCGCCTGACTCATCTATAAATATACTTAATCTCTTTTGCATATAAAATAAAAATGGCGAGGAATACCCCCGCCGCGATGAACCTTGGGAATTTCAACCCAGCCCTAAACTATTTTGTAATATTATTATACACCAAAATTATTAAAATGTCAACCTGTATGACAAATTAATAGTAAAACATAATGCGTGCCGTCCTAATATTAGCCGTCGTATCGGTCGATGTTTACAATTCTTCTTTTCCGGGTGGAATGTATCCCTCGCCGTAAATTTCTTTTGCCGATGAAACTATCATGAACGCCTTTTTGTCCTCTTCGTTTACGATGTCGCGCAGATGGGGATATACTATGGGTCTAACCACGCACAGCAGCATCTTTTTTTCGCCGCCCGTGTAAGCTCCGCGCGCGTCGATAAAGGTTGCGCCCGCGTCAAGCTCCTTCAACACGCGGTCGCATATGCGCCGCGCGGGCTCCTCTTCGGAGATGATGAACACCATCTTCGCCGAGTTGCCGCCGTAGAGCACCCAGTCGAAACACAGCGTAAACACCACTACCGAAAGCACGGTGAAAAACAGTACTTCAAAAGTATTCTCTTTGTATGCGAATACCGAGCAGGCGACGATTATTATGTCCGAAATCATGGTTATGGTGCCGGTAGAGATGTGGCGGAACTTCTTTTTGAGCACCTTGACGGGAATGTCCGTGCCGCCCGACGACGACCCGCACCTGAATATCAGCCCCATGCCGCAACCGAATATCGCCCCGCCCGCCACGGCGTTTATCAGCATGTTATCTGTGAACGGCAAAAATTCTTGCCCGTAAATTTCTGGAAGGCGGGTGAGGAAAATATATTCGGTCAGCCACATCAAAAGGGAGGACAGCGCTATTACGTACAGCGTTGAAAAGAAAAACTCCCTGCCGAACACCTTCCAGCCCCACAGCAGCAGGGGCACGTTTATGGCAAAGGCGATTATGCCTGTCGGCACGTCCGTCACCTGATTGATTATCAGCGCAATGCCCGTGGCTCCGCCGCCCGCAAGTCCGCCCGCCTGCAAGAACATGACTACGCCTATGGGGTACAGCACGCACCCCAGCGTAATCAGCGCGTAGCGCCTGACATACTGCACAACAATTTTTTTTCGATCATTTTCCATATTTATATTTTATATCCGTTCGGCGTTTAAGTCAACCCTTTTGCAAAAACGGCGGCTTGCGGATATATAAATGCTGCGCCTGCGCCTCTTTACAAATGCGCGCAAATGTTATACAATATGTTCGGGCGGGCGCTTGCGGTACGCCCTCGGCGTAACGCCGTACTTCTTCTTAAATGCATCCTTGAAGTAATTCCCGTCCGAAAAACCGCACCCCGCCGCTATGTCGGTTATGCTGCGGTCGGTTAAAATGAGTTCGAGGGCGGCGCGCTGCAACCTCGTGAACAGCAGGTATTCGTGCACGCCCGTGCCCGTCGTTTCGCGGAATTTTTTGGAAAGATAGTTGGGCGAGTATCCCGCCGCGCAGGCTATGTCGGCGGCGGTTATGTCGTCCATGTACCGCTCGCTTATAAATTTTGCCGCCGCCACTATCTGCCTGTCGGTGGTGTGAATGTCGTCGGGCAGGTCGTTTACAAAATGGCACTCCCGCCCGCACAGCAAAAGCAGCTGGCACAGCAGCGTTTCGAGCATTATTTCCGAACGCCCGTCGGCTATGCGTTCCTCTTTGAACATGCGGGCGAGCAGTCCTGTTATCTGTTCGCGGAACCCCTCGGGAGTCTGGAATATTCTCGGCTCGGCAAAAAAGCTTTCGCCCTGCGGCATGAGCGCCCTGACGCGCGCATCGATATGTTCGGCGCGGAAAAATATGTTGTTGCGCTTGCAGTCGCCCGCGGGGTAGCGGGTGTAGTGGAATAACTGCGGCGGAATGAGCAAAAAGTCGCCCTCGCCCAGGTCATACACGTTGTTGTCAACAAAAAACGAACATGCTCCGCTCTCCACGTAAAAGAGCTCAAAATACGGATGGCAGTGGGGGGCGGGCATTTTAAATCCCGCCTCGTTGAGGCGGCAGTCGGCGAGTATGCCGTCTATCATTTTGTCGGAAATAATTCCGCGCGGCTGTTCCGTCATGCTTTTTCTCCGTTTATTATTGATAAATCTGTATTTCGCATTAATTATAATATATAAACAGTAGAAAATCAAGAAAAACTGTTGTAAAATATTAGCCTGAAAAAAGCAGGCGCGCGGCGCAGGGAGGCGGCAAAATTGCAAACGGTGGCAAAAACTAAAAAACGCTATTCGCTGTTCACGGGCAAACAGCTTTTGTGGCTCATTCTGCCCATAGTCATCGAGCAGATCTTCTCGACGTCGCTCGGCATGTTCGACTCGATGATGGTGTCGAGCATAGACGAGTACGGTCACGCCAGCAACGCCGTCGGCAACGTCGATTACGTAAACAACCTCGTCATACAGCTCTTTTCGGCGTTCGCCACGGGCGGGGCGATAATAACCTCGCAATATCTCGGCGCCAAGGACGTTGACAGCGCCCGCAAGAGCGCAAAACACATGCTCGTCATAGTGCTGCTGTTCTCGCTCGCCATCGCCGCTGTCTGCCTGGCGCTCAATCCTTATCTTCTGCGCCTCTTTTACGGCGACGTCAGTGACGACGTAATGCAAATGCAGCGCACGTACTTTTATATAACCGCGGCGTCCTTCCCGCTGATCGGCATATTCAACGGCAGCGCCGCCCTTCTGCGCGTTCAGCGTAAAAGCATGTCCACCATGATAAGCGCGGGTGCGAGCTGTATAATAAACATAGGGCTCAATGCCCTCTTCATCTGGGTGTTCAACATGGGCGTAGAGGGCGCGGCGCTCGCAACGCTCATCGCCCGCGCCATTCCCGCGGTATATATGCGCGCCCTGCTCATGAGCGACAAAAACGTGCTTACCGTAAAGCTGTTTACTAAATTTTCTTTCGACGGCAAAATGGTAAGGAAAATACTCTTCATTGCCATTCCCTCGGGCATAGAAAGCTGCCTTTTCCAGCTCGGCAAGCTCATGACCAACACTTTCGTCAACTCGGGCTGCTATAAAATTTACGATGAAGCTCTCGGCAAGGAGGTAAACATTCAGGCTAACGCCAACACCATCGCCAACAGCCTCAACAACATAGCCTCGGTCGTCGGCGGCGGCGTGGGCACGTCCTGCCTCACGGTAATCGGTCAGGCGGTCGGCACGGGCGATATCGACTGCGTAAAATATTACATAAAAAAGATGTTCGTCATCTCGTTCATTGCAAACGCGGTGACGGTGGCGCTCATAATGGGCACCAGTCATTGGCTGATATACCTGTGGCAACAGCCCGACGAAGCTTACCCCATAGCGCTCAGGTGCCTTTACTTCTGCCTTTCCTTCCAGTTCGTAACTTACCCCTTGTCGTTCACCACGCCCGCCATACTCAAAGCCACGTCGGACGTAAAGTACGTAATGTGGTCGGCGATATCTTCAATGATAATCCTGCGCGTGGGGCTGTGCTTTTTGTTCACCAGCGATGCGCTCTCCCCCTGGCTTATGTCTACGTTCGGTTTCAAGCTCGAATACGGCGCCATGGGTTACTGGATAGGCATGTGCACCGACTGGGTGGGGCGTTCGGTTCTCTTCGTCGCCCGCCTTTTAACGGGCAGGTGGAAAAAGGCCTCTGGGCTCATACGCGAGGGCGCCAAGGCGGATGAACTGCCCGCGGAAAGTAATGAATAAATAAGAATGAATAATGAATAATTGAGGTGAAATTCAATGTCCAAAACTTTCAGGCAGATGTTTGAAGAAAAGTATATGCGCTTTCCCGGCGGCAGGTGTAAGGCGGTAACTTTAAGCTACGACGACGGCGTAAAGGCAGATACGCGTCTCTTGTCCGTGCTTGAAAAATACGGGCTTAAATGCACGTTCAACCTCAATTCCGCCCTCTTCGACTGCCAGAACTGGCACGACAGAATGGACGAGGGGCAGACGATAGCCGCCTTCAAGGGCGGCGTTCACGAGGTCGCCCTGCACGGTAACCGCCATATATTCATGGATAAAGTGCCCCTGCCCGAGGCGGTGCGCGAGCTCGTCATCAACCGTCAGTGGCTCGAAGGCGCCTTCGGCTGCATAGTAAACGGGCTGGCTTACGCATACAACGGCTACAATGCCGAAATAAAGCGCCTTCTGCCGTCGCTCGGCATCAAGTACGCCCGCACTACAAATTCAACCCATTCATTCGCTCTCCCCGACGATTTTTGCGAGTGGAACCCCACCTGCCACCACACCGAAGGGCAGCTGGGCGAGCTCACACAAAAATTTGTTTCGTCGTCCCCCCTCGGCGAGTTCAAGCACCGCGAGCCCTGGCTGTTCTACCTCTGGGGTCACAGCTACGAATTCGACGATTCGGACAACTGGGATATAATCGAAAATTTCGCCCGCGCGGTATCTGTCGATAAAGAGGTGTGGTTTGCCACCAACGGGCAGGTGTGCGCCTATGTTTCGGCGTATCGCTCGCTCGAATTTTCGCTCGACGGCGAAATGGCGTTCAATCCCTCATATATGCCCGTCTGGCTGGAAATCCGCGGCAAAATTTACTGCATTCCCTCGGGCGGCGCGGTAAAGTTTGAAGAGGAGTAGTGGGGAGGCATTTCCCCACCTTGTCATTTCGACTAAGTGCGGCGTAGCCGCACGCATGGAGAAATCTATCAGTAA
>DVHK01000092.1 GCA_018712135.1 Candidatus Coproplasma avicola
ACCGAAAAGGTGCGCCCCGCCGCTATTTATTGCAAAGCCCCGCCGCTATTTATTGCAAATTTTTTATATTACATTATTTTATATAAATTTCCGCTCAAAAAACAGCGGCGAGTATGGGGAAAACCAACCCGAGGACGACGACTACGCACGCGAGAACAGCAATCCACCTCAGCCCTTTAAGCCCAAACTTTACTTCGGCGCGCTGGTCGGGTGAAAGCTCTTCTCCCTTTTCGCTCATTGCAGCAGACTGCGCGATTATCTGCTCTTCGGGCACGCCCGTAACCTGGGCGATTCGCTTTAAAATATCGTCATTGGCGGGCATATATGTCTGCTCCCACCGCTGCAACGACGATTTGGATACATATATCAGCTGGGCAAAAGCCCTTATGGAATATCCGCTGCTCTCCCTTAAATTTTTGATGTATTTCCCGTTTATTTTATCCATTACAAAAATTATACTATATCGTTCAAACAATGTCAAAAATATTTTATGGTGTTTTTTATTGATTAACTTAACAAATTTTGCGTTTTGGGACAAACCGGGACACCTCCCGCCGCCCTATGCATTGACTTTTTATGCGTGCAATGCTAAATTATAATCACAGTTGCAGTTAAAAAATTTGTAACAGATAACTTAAAATTGGGAGGTCAATATGAAACCTGGAAAAGAAAAAATAAACAAACCCAAATGGTCGAAGAAGAAAAAGATACTATATGCCGTAAACATAGCTATGGTTGTAATTATAATTTGCACAATAATGTTCAAATGGGCTGCTTTGGGTATACCGCCGGCAAACGCGTTCAGTTTCTTTCTTGTACAGGTTGCGTTCACAATTTTTACTCTTATCGTATATTACCTTTCGATAATTGCCGATGCGGTGAGCGGAAAAAAGGACGAAAACGACAAGCAGAACAAATGAATATTTTGCGGCATAGCTTTTTAAAATTTTCAGGCGCGGAGGGCTTTTATGCCCTCCGCGCCCAACATGGACTAATATATTAAATTTATAATAAATTTTTAGGAGTTTTATATGTCTGGCAACAATAAATCAAAATGGACAAAAAGAAAAACTTTATGTACGGCAAATATAATTTTTCTTCTGCTTTTAATCGGCATGAAAATATTCTGCACCTTTACCCTAATAGAAGGTCCACTCGATTATATATTCGACTATTTTCTTGTACAGGTTGCGTTCACAATTTTTTCCCTTATCGTATATTATCTCTCGATAATTGCCGACGCGGTGAGCAGGAAAAAGGACGAAAACGACAAGCAGAACAAATAAATATTTTGCGGCATAGCTTTTTAAAGTTTTCAGGCGCGGAGGGCTTTTATGCCCTCCGCGCCAAACAACGCGCAATAATCAAAGGAGCACGGAAAAAATCCGTGCTCCTTTTCGCACCATTTATTGTCATTTCGACCAAGTGAGCAATGCGAACGCGCGGAGAAATCTCGCCTTATTGATAGATTTCTCCACTTCGGCGCTTCACGCCTTCGGTCGAAATGACAAACAGGGATAACGGGTGGCAGCTCGGTTGAAATGACAAACATGGGCAGTGCCGCACTTAGCAAAAATTTACAGGGCGTAACATTAAAAGGAGCATGGCAAAACCATGCTCCCCCTTCTTTTCTAAATTATCTGCGGCGCAAGTGAAGTCGCGCCTGCCTCATTGTAGCGCGGCGGCGCAGCCGCCGCGCTTTGAAAAATTGAAGATGCGAGCAAGACGAGGAGCGCGAGGAAAACCCGAGGGAGTTTACTTAGACGTAAATGACCGAGGGTTGCCGCAGCGCGACAAAGTATTGCGATGCATATGCGATTTTTTATTGAGGTTGTTTGCCGATATACGCAAGTATACCCCCATCCACATACAGAATGTGACCGTTGACGGCGTTGGACGCGTCGGACGCGAGGAATACGGCGGGGCCTGCAAGCTCGTCCGCTTCGAGCCAGCGACCTGCGGGCGTCTTTGCGCATATGAACGAATCGAAGGGATGGCGCGAACCGTCGGGCTGGCGCTCGCGCAGGGGAGCCGTCTGGGGGGTGGCGATGTAGCCGGGCCCTATGGCGTTGCACTGAATATTGTAGCCGCCGTATTCGGAGCATATGTTGCGGGTAAGCATTTTAAGACCGCCCTTTGCAGCGGCGTATGCCGAAACGGTTTCGCGACCGAGTTCGCTCATCATGGAGCAGATGTTTATGATTTTGCCGTGACCTTTTTTGATCATCGAAGGGATGACAGCCTTTGCGACGATGAATGGCGCGTTGAGGTCGACATCGATTACCTGGCGGAAATCTGCGGCGGACATTTCGAGCATGGGAATTCTTTTTATAATGCCCGCGTTGTTGACGAGGATGTCGATTACGCCGACTTCCTTTTCGATTTTGGCGACCATTTCCTGAACGGCGGGTTCGTCGCAGACGTTACAGACGTAGCCGTGGGCTTCGATGCCGTCCGCCTTGTATGATGCAACACCTTTTTCAACAAGTTCGGGCTTGATGTCGCAGAACGTGATGGTTGCACCGGCTGCGGCGAGGCCCTTAGCGATTGCGTAGCCTATGCCGTATGTGCCGCCGGTGATCATTGCGACCTTGCCGTCGAGCCTGAAATCTTCCATTTTCATAGTTAAATTCTCCTTAAATGGTAATATTTTCTAATTAATTTAATTATAGCACATTTTACATTAAATTACAATGAAAAATAATAAAATTTTTTGTTAGAAAATATAATTTGCGCCGCATACACTTGTCACCGCGACGGCAATAAATAGGCGCCCGCCGCGACAAAATGTCGCTGCGGGCGCTTATATGCTTGTTTATTGCACTTATAACTAGACGACCGAATATTTTTGCGGCAGATTGCCGCATGTTTCCACGCAAAAACCGTAAATGCCGCGCCGCGGCAAAAAATCAGTTGTCGGTGTACATCTGTTTATAGGGGTTCTTTTCGTCGGGGCGGAGAACAGTGTAGTTAGCCTTTAACAGCATTTCGCAGTCGAACTCGGGGAAGTATGAACAGAAATCGCGCACGATTTCGACGAGTTCGGGCATGTCTTCGCCGAAGACAATGTGTGAAGAAATTTGCGAAGGTATTCTGTGGGGCAGTTTTTCGCAGCGCAGATACATTACGCCGCCGTGCATGCCCGTGCCGCAGAAGTTGTTGATTATGGGCAAGCCGTCTTCGTTCTGACCGAGCACGACGATTATGCCGCCCGCCTGGTATTCGCCGAGGAAGGAGCCCGCCCTGCCGCCGACAACGACGACGGGCTTCAAGTCCTTATACGCCTTCATGTGAATGCCGGCGCGGTAGCCCGTGTTGCCCTTTATGTAAATTTTGCCGCCGCGCATTGCGTAACCCGTGGCATCGCCGGCGTTGCCGTGGATAATTATGGAGCCCGAATTCATGGTGTCGCCCGTGGCGTCCTGGGCGTTGCCGTTGACGACAACCGTGCAGCCGTTGAGGTAAGCCCCGAGCGCATTGCCTGGCGTGCCGTTTATGGTTATGGTTTTGCCCGATAGCCCCGTGGCTATATAGCGCTGACCTATGCAGCCGTTGATTTCAACTTCGGCATCGCGCGATTCGCGCACCTTTTTATTGAGCACCGAAAAATGCGTGTTTTCGTCTACATTGATGACCATAATTTATACCTTCTGAGCAAGCTTTGCCCTGCGCTGCGCGGGCGGGTATGCCAGCAGTTGGGGCGCGGTTTTTAACAGTTCAAAATCGACGTCCGCAAGCGGCGTTTTTTCGCGCACGAGCGCCGTGTAGATACCCGCGCGGAGGAAATCGTTGATGAGAATAAATCCGACGAGCTTTTTATCCTTTACAAACAGCTTTTTATAGATATCGCCCTGAATATGGCTTATGCACTCGCATTCGTACACGCCCGCGGACAGTATGTGCGAGCCGAAAAATCCTATCGCGTTCATGGGAATGGCGTCAGTCTGTTCAGCCTCTCCCCCCGCCATGTTTACGCCCGCAACATTGCCCTGAAAATAGGCGTTGGGCAGGAGCGCGAGCACGCGGTTGGTGCCGGTTGAGCTGTCGTACCCCTCGGCGCAGTCGCCTGCGGCGTACACGTCGGGAAGGGACGTGCGCATGTGCGTGTCGACGACGATGCCGCGGTTGACTGCGCCGCCCGCCTCCTTTACGAGTTCGGTGTTGGCGCGCACGCCCACGGCTATTACAAGAATGTCGAAAGAAATTTCCTGCCCGCTGTTTTTGAGCGCAACTTTGTTGCCCTCGAACTTTGCGGCGCAGTCGTTTAAAATGAACTTTACGCCCAAACCCTCTAACCGGCGCTGAATGATTGCGGCGCCCTCGGCGTCGAGTATGGAGGGGAGAATTCGGTCGGCGAGGTCGACGACCGTCACCTGCCCTACCCTTTTGAGTATGCCCTCCACGCACTTCAAGCCTATCAGCCCCGCGCCGATGACGAGCACTTTCTTTTTGGGGGAAAGCACCTTTTCAAGTGCATTCATGTCGTCCATGGTCATGAATGAAAAGACATTTTTAACGCTCTCTATTCCCTCCATGGGGGGAACGAAGGGGCGCGAACCCGTTGCCACGAGCAATTTGTCGTAGGGCATCCTTTTGCCGTCCTGCAAGACGACGCACTTATCCTTTGCATCTATCGACTGCGCGCGCACGCCGAACATGGTCTTTACGTTATTCTTTTGATAAAAATCGTCGGGGCGGTACTTCATTTGCTCGCGCGAAGTGGCGCCCATGAGGCAGTAAGAAATGGTAGGTCTGCCGTAGCAATGATATTTTTCGTCGGAAATGACGGTAATTTCGCCCGCGGCGTCTGCCGGGCGTATGCCCTCTATGCAGGCGATTGCCGCAGTTGAATTGCCAATGATTACATATTTCATGTCAGCCGCGCTCCTCGAATACTATGGCGTTGTTGGGGCAATATTTAACGCAATTGGGCTCGCCGGCGGCGTTGTCGGTGCAGAGCATACACTTTTGCGCCGTTTTGCCGTCGGGCGCGGGCATTATGGCGCCGAAAGGACATACGAGCACGCATGTAAAACAGCCCACGCACTTGTTTTTGTCTATCGCCACCATTCCGTCGCCCTCGCGCGAAAGCGCGCCGGCTATACAGCTGCGAACGCATATGGCGTCAGTGCAGTGACGGCAGTTGACGGCAAAGTGCACGGGCGATTTATCGTCCCCCTCTACTTTGATGCGGGGGATATATTCGCCCGGCCTGCCCTTTAATTTGAACATTGCGTCCAGCCCCGAGTTGGCAAACATGCACTCGTACTCGCACATGTGGCAACCGAGACACCATTCTTCGTTTACATAAATTCTTTTCATCTGGCGCTCCTCGCGCGGCACATAAAGGCTCTTTTATTGTTTATCAGTCCATTACGATGCAGGCGTCGCGCTCGGCACCGACGGACACATATTTGATTTTACAGCCGCAGAGTTTTTCAAGCAGGCGGATATAATCGAGAGCTTCCTTGGGGAGATCCTCCGCCTTTCTGCAATGCGAAATGTCGCAGTTCCAGCCCTTTACCTTTTCAAAGACGGGCTTGCACAAATCGAGCACGTCGGTAAAGGGGAAATGATCTATTATTTTGCCGTCAAGCTCGTAATGCGTGCAGATTTCTATCTCTTCGTAGCTGTCGAGCACGTCGAGCTTTGTCAGGGCAATTTCGTCTGCGCCCTGGCACATTATGCCGTAGCGCGAAGCAACGGCGTCGAAGGGGCCCACCCTCCTCGGTCTGCCCGTGGCGGCGCCGTATTCGCCGCCCAGTTCGCGCAGTTTGTCGGCTTTTTCGCCGAAGTATTCGCAAGTGAAAGGGCCTGCGCCCACGCAGCTCGAATAAGCCTTCATTATGCCTATCGATTTATCGAGTTTGAGGTTGGGCACGCCCGCGCCTATGGGCGCGTATGCGGCGATCGTCGACGACGACGAGGTGTAGGGCACTATGCCGTAGTCGATGTCCCTGAGGGCGCCGAGCTGGGCCTCGAACATGATCTTTTTGCCCTCGGCGTTGGCTTTGTTGAGGTACATGCCGACGTCGATTATGTAATCTTTTAAAATAGCGCCGTACTCTTCAAAGTAAGCCTTCATGTCCTCCACGCTTATGGGCGTGAATCCGTAAGCCTTTATGGTCATGTTCTTCCAGTCGACGATGTCGGGCAGACGCTTATAGAGGAGGTCGAGGTTTAAAAGTTCGCCCATGCGGAACGCCTTTTTGAGATATTTATCGGCATATACGGGCGCGATGCCGCGGCGGGTGGAGCCGTAGGGCTTGCCCGTAGCCTTGGCGAGGCGGTCTTCCTCCATTATGTCCTGCAATACGTTGTAGGGCATGGTGATGATGGCTTTGTCCGAAATTTTTAAATTTTCGGGTGAAATTTTGATGCCCGCCGAACGCAGCTTCTGGATTTCGCCGCAGAGGTGCTTTAAATCGATTACCATGCCGGGCCCCATGACGCACACGACGTCTTCGCGCAAGATGCCCGAGGGGAGCAGATTTAATATAAATTTGCCCTTGTCGTTGATGACGGTGTGACCGGCGTTGTTGCCGCCCTGATAGCGGCAGACGATGTCGTAGTCGCGCGAAAGCAGGTCTACCATTCTTCCCTTGCCTTCGTCGCCCCAGTTGATTCCACAGATACTTGTAAGCATTTTTTTACTTCCCTTTTTTATTTTTAATCCGTCGGCTTGCTCTCAGTCGCCGCGGAAAAAGAAACGATATTAATGAATGAATTGCACCTTCTGTGCATGAATTGAATACTGCGTATTCATGAATTCTCGGCGACAAGTCGCCTCCATGAATTGCACACTGCGTGTGCATTGTGGAGAACAATTAAATGTTTTTTAATGAATTGCGCGCGTTGCCTTGTCTGTCGCTGCCATTGTCATTTCGAGCGTAAGTCGAGAAATCTGCG
>DVHK01000093.1 GCA_018712135.1 Candidatus Coproplasma avicola
GCAAATTTCTCTTTCTCTTTCTGTTTTTTGTTTCCGCTTTGTGGTTCTTGCCGCCGTGGGGTCTTTTGACTTTGCCTGTCGACGTAAGCCAGAAACGCTTTTTGGAACCGCTGTGCGACTTCTGCTTGGGCATATATTTATCCTCCTGAAAATTTTACGAAATTGAAATAAGCGGACGCGCCGCCTATAAACTTAGTTTTTAGCGGGCGAAAGCATCATTGTGATGAATCTTCCCTCGGCGACGGGCTTTTTGTCCTGAACAGCTTTGCCGTTGAGCCCCGCGAAGAAATCTTCCATTACCTTGACGCCCTGATAGGAGCGCGCGTTTTCGCGGCCCTTCATGCGAATTGAAACCTTGACCTTGTTGCCCTGCTCCAAAAATTTAAGGCACTGCTTGGTTTTTACAGCTATGTCGCCGACGTCGATGGTCATAGACAGCCGTATTTCTTTTAGTTCGACAATGGTCTGATTCCTGCGGTTTTCCTTGTCCTTTTTTGCCTGTTCGTACTTAAATTTGGAATAATCCATAATTTTGCATACGGGTGGAACGGCGTTAGGGGAAATTTTAACGAGGTCAAGCTCGGCCTCGTCCGCAAGGCGAAGAGCCTGATTTGCAGGCATAACGCCCACCATGTTGCCTTCGGCGTCGATTAGACGTACTTCCCTGTCCCTGATTTGCTGGTTTACCTGATAAAAATCTTTTCTTTCCATATTCCTCATATCGGATATAAAATAATCGGGATAAGCAAAAACCTATCCCGATAAATGCATAATTGCGCCTTTGGGCGAAAATAAACATTATTTGCCGATACGCCTACGGGTACGGCGAAAGGGAATAACCTTTGCTTACCCATATATAATAGCGCGTCTGGCAATAAAAGTCAACCAAAAATCAGTTAAAATACAGTTTTTTCTGCATTTTCTTTTACTAAGAGGTCGGCGAAAGCTTCTTTGGTCATATCAAATTTCTCTTCCGCGTCGCGCTTGTTGACGTTTACGGTGCCGTCCTGCGCTTCCTTGTCGCCCACGACGATGACGTAAGGCACTTTTTCAAGCTTGGCTTCGCGGATTTTATATCCGATTTTTTCGTTGCGAACGTCGAGCTCGGCGCGCACGCCGCGGTCTTTGAGCATAGCGCATACGCTTTCGGCGTATTCCTTCGACCTGTCGGTGATGGACAGAACCTTGACCTGGACGGGCGCCAGCCATACCGGGAACTTGCCGGCGTAGTGCTCGATGAGGATGCCGATAAACCTCTCCATAGAGCCGTAAATGGCGCGGTGAATCATTATGGGGCGATGCTTTGCGCCGTCCTCACCCGTGTATTCGAGCTCGAAACGCTGGGGCATCTGGAAGTCGAGCTGAATGGTGCCGCACTGCCACGTTCTGCCTATGCTGTCCTGCAAATGGAAGTCTATCTTGGGGCCGTAGAATGCACCGTCGCCCTCGTTGACTTCGTAGTCGAGCCCGAGTTCGTCGAGCGCCGCACGCAGCGCGTCGGTTGCGGCGTTCCACTCCTCTTCCGTGCCCATACTGTCCTCGGGGCGGGTGGAGAGTTCTACTTTATATTTGAAGCCGAACTGTTTATATATTGTATCGGTCAGTCTGACAACGCCCTTGATCTCCTGCGTAATCTGCTCGGGCAGCATGAAGATGTGCGCGTCGTCCTGCGTGAAGCAGCGCACGCGGAACAGGCCGTGGAGCTGACCGCTCTTTTCATGGCGGTGGACGAGACCCATTTCGCCCATTCTTATGGGCAGATCTTTATAGCTGTGCGGGGTGAGTTTGTACACGAGCATGCCGCCGGGACAGTTCATGGGCTTTACTGCGCAGTCCTCGCCGTCGATTTTGGTCGTGTACATGTTGTCCTTGTAGTGTTCCCAGTGACCCGAATTTTCCCAAAGGGTGCGCGTTAAAATTATGGGCGTCTGAATTTCAACGTAGCCTTCCTTGCGATGCAGTTCGCGCCAGTAATCGGTGAGGATATTCTTCAACACCATGCCGTTTGGAAGGTAGAACGGGAATCCCTTGCCTTCGTTGAGGAGAGCAAAAAGTTTGAGCTCCTTGCCGAGCTTGATGTGGTCGCGTTTTTTAGCTTCTTCAAGCATGTCGAAATAAGCCTGCATCTCGTCCTTTTTGGCGAATGCAACGCCGTAAATGCGGGTGAGCATTTTGTTCTTTTCGTTGCCGCGCCAGTAAGCGCCTGCAATCGATACAAGTTTAAAGGCCTTGATTTTTCCCGTCGAGGGAAGATGAGGCCCGCGGCAGAGGTCGGTGAACGTACCTTGTTTATAAAAAGAAATTACGCTGTCCTCGGGCAGATCGTTTATAAGCTCGACTTTGTATTTTTCGTCGTACTCCGACATAAGCTTTATTGCCTCTTCGCGGGGAAGTTCAAAACGCGTTATGGGAGTGTTAGCCTTAATGATTTTAGCCATTTCGGCTTCGATTTTGACAAAATCATCCTGAGTGATGGGCGTATTGAAATCGAAATCGTAATAGAATCCGTTTTCAATTACGGGGCCTATCGCCAGCTTACACGTGGGGAAAATGGTTTTTACCGCCTGCGCGAGCACATGTGCGCATGTGTGACGATAAACTTCGAGTCCCTCCTTGTCTTTGAGGGTGACGATTTCAAGCTTGTCGCCCTCGCAAAGGACGTGCGAAAGGTCGCATAGAGTGCCGTTTATTTTTGCCGCAACGGCGTTGCGGGCGAGACCTTCTGAAATCGCGGAAGCAGCTTTTGCGCAGGTTGCGCCCTCTTCCACGCTCAGTTCATCGCCGTTTTTAAGATAAACTTTCATAATAAATCTCCCATAAAAAAAGCCCTTAAACTAATTTTAAAATCAGTTTAAGGACGCAAATTTGATTTTGCGCGGTTCCACCTTAATTGTCGAAACGACCGCTCTTTAAAAATCCGCTGCCCGGGTGGTTTCTCCATTGCCGTTAAATTTGCTCGCCTTGCAGCCGCGGGCGCGCTCTCTAAAAAATTTTGCGGCGGATACTTGTCCCTTGCGGTATTAATTTATATTATTATCTTATTCTTTTTAAAAATTTTTGTCAATAAAATGAGCGCCCTTTTAATTAATTTAGCGACAATTTTTATTAAAAATATTTGCCAATTGCGGGGGGTATAATGTATAATTATATGGAATATTTTTTAAGGATTGTGAATTATGGCTTACACCAATTTCAACGACGTTGAACAGAAATGGGCGAAGTACTGGGAAGAACACGGCACGTTCCACACCGACCTGCACGATTTTTCCAAGCCCAAATATTACGTTCTGGATATGTTCCCCTACCCTTCGGGCGCAGGGCTGCATGTGGGACACCCCGAAGGCTACACCGCAACCGACATCATTGCGCGCATGAAGCGCATGCAGGGATATAACGTTCTGCACCCCATAGGGTTTGACTCTTTCGGTCTGCCCGCCGAACAGTACGCCATCAATACGGGACACCACCCCGGCGGTTTCACCCAGCAGAATATTGCAACTTTTACTTCACAGCTCAAAATGCTGGGACTTTCCTATGACTGGACGCAGACGGTATCGACCTGCGATCCCTCATACTATAAGTGGACGCAATGGATTTTCAAACAGCTTGCCGAGGCGGGACTCGCGCGCTATGTTGACACTCCCGTCAACTGGTGCGAGGAGCTTGGCACCGTGCTCGCCAACGATGAAATTATAGACGGCAAGAGCGAACGCGGCGGCTATCCCGTCGTGCGCAGGAACATGAAGCAGTGGGTCATTGACATCAACAAGTATGCCGAGCGCCTGCTTGAAGGGCTGGAAGAGCTTGACTGGCCCGAATCTTCCAAGATTGCGCAGCGCAACTGGATAGGAAAATCCGTGGGCGCAAACGTCGTTTTCAAAGTCGACGGCACGGACGAGCAGTTCACCGTGTTCACCACGCGTTGCGACACGCTGTTCGGCGCGACCTACTGCGTGCTCGCACCCGAGCACAAATTGGTAGACAAAATTACCACTCCCGACAGAAAGGAAGAAATTGAGGCATACAAAAAGATATGCGCGAGTAAATCCGACATGGAGCGTACCGAACTCAACAAGGACAAGACTGGCGCATTTACGGGCGCTTACGCTGTAAATCCCGTAAACGGAAATAAAATTCCCATCTGGATTTCAGACTACGTGCTCACCTCCTACGGCACGGGCGCTATTATGGCGGTTCCCGCCCACGATACGCGCGACTACGAATTTGCCAAAAAGTTTAACCTGCCCATAATTCAGGTTCTCGAAGGCGGCGACATCTCAAAAGAGGCGTGGACTCAGGACGGCGCGCACATTAATTCAGGATTTTTAAACGGGCTCAACAAACAGGACGCCATAGACGCAATGGCTAAGTGGCTTGAAGAGCACAACTGCGGCAAAAAGGCGGTGACCTATAAGCTGCGCGAGTGGATTTTCGCCCGCCAGAGATACTGGGGCGAACCCCTGCCCGTCGTTCACCTTGAAAACGGCGAAATTGCCTTCCTCGACGACAGCGAGCTGCCCCTCGTGCTGCCCGAAATGGACGATTACAAGGCGCACGGCGGCAACGCGCCCCTCGAAAATGCAAAAGAATGGGTAAACATAACCTATAAAGGCAAGAAGGGCAAGCGCGAAACGACCACCATGCCCGGCTCGGCGGGTTCGAGCTGGTACTTCCTCCGCTACTGCGACCCCCACAACGACCAGGAGTTTGCCGACTACGCACTTTTAAAGCACTGGATGCCCGTAGACTTTTACTGCGGCGGCAAGGAGCACCTCGTCGGGCACCTGCTCTATTCGCGATTCTGGAACAACTTCCTCTACGACAAAGGGTACGTTCCCTGCAAGGAGCCTTTCAAAAAGCTCTTCCACCAAGGCATGATTCTGGGTGAGGACGGCGAAAAGATGTCCAAATCGAAGGGCAACGTAATAAACCCCAACGACGTCGTGCGCGACTACGGCGCCGATGTTTTGAGAATGTACGAAATGTTCATGGGGCCCGTAGCCGACACCAAGCCGTGGAACACCGCCAACATCGAGGGCGTTAAAAAATTTATTGACCGAATTCACAGGCTGTACTTCGAGAGCGGCGCAATAAAGGATCAACCCAACCCCGCGCTCGACAAGGTTTATAACCAGACGGTTAAAAAGGTCGGCGAGGACTACATGGCGCTCAAAGTCAACACGGCGATTTCGCAGATGATGATTTTTGTCAACGCTATTTACAAGGAAATAAGCGACGGCAAGCCCTTCCCACGCGAATACGCCGAGGGGCTGTGCAAGCTTTTAAACCCCGTCATTCCTTTCCTCACCGAGGAGATATGGAACGCCGTTCTGGGACACAATGGCACTATCGCTTACGAGAAATGGCCCGAATACGACGAGAGCAAGTGCGGCGAAGATGCGTTTGAATATGCCGTGCAGGTAAACAGCAAAATCAAGGCAAAAATTTCGCTACCCGCCGACATGACTGCAGGCGAGATAGAAGCAAAGGTCAAGGCAATGCCCGAGATTGCGCCTCTTATCGAAGGAAAAATTGTTAAAAAATTCATATTCGTGCCCAAGAGGCTGATAAACATTATAGTATAATAAAAAAACCTGCGCGGAAAACTTCCGCGCAGGCTTTTATTCATAAATTTCATCCGATAAAAACGACCCGCAATTTTGCGGGTCGTTGAACAATTGCAAAACAAAATTACAAGCTGTTGAGAACTTCTACAAGGTCGCCGACGGTTTTGATGTTTGCTACCTTTTCGTCGGGAATGGTCTTGCCCGTATTGTCTTCGAGCGTCATGAGCATTTCGACGATATCGAGGCTGTCGGCGCCGAGGTCGTCAATGATGTTGCTTTCAAGGGTGACCTTGGAAACGGGAATATCGAGTTGCTCTGCGAGCATTTTTGCAATTTCTTCAAACATGGTGTTTGCTCTCCTTTGATGTTATACTAAAATATTACAATAAAGCAGTTGAACTGTCAAGTACTTTTTTAAATTCTGTGCAAACGCTGGCCTGAAATTATGCTTTAATTTGCCTGTTTTTTGACCTGTTTGATTGAAAGTCCTATGCGCTGTTTTTTGACGTCGAGATTGATGATTACCGCCTTTACGCGCTGACCGACCTTCAAAACGTCGGAGGGGTGCCTGATATATTTGTCGCTGATTTCGGAAACGTGTACGAGCCCGTCCTGGTGAACGCCGATGTCGATGAACGCGCCGAAGTCGATTACGTTGCGCACAGTGCCCTCCACCTCCATGCCGACGGCTAAGTCTTCTATGCCCATGATGTCGCGGCGGAGCTTGGGTGCGGGCAGGCTGTCGCGCACATCGCGCCCGGGTTTGATGAGCTCGGAAATAATGTCGTTCATGGTGGCTTTGTCGAGTTCGCAGTATTCGGCGGCTTTGTCCTCGCCGAATTCCTTTACCTTTGCAGGCAGGTCTGAAAGATTGTTATTCCTGACGTCGTCGGTGGTGTAGCCGAAGAGAGAGAGCAGTTTTTCTGCCTTTGAATAGCTTTCGGGGTGGACGGCGGTGTTGTCAAAAATATTTGATCCGCCCGGTACGCGCAGGAAGCCCGCGCACTGCTCGAACGCCTTTGCGCCCAGTTTTGAAACCTTTAAAAGCTGCTTTCTTTCGGTGAACGCGCCGTTTTCTTCGCGGTAAGCGACGATATTTTTGGCAATGCCCGCATTGAGCCCCGCGACGAACTTCAACAACGAAACGCTCGCCGTGTTAAGGTCGACGCCGACCGAGTTTACGCAGTCTTCGAGCACGCCGCCCAGAACGCTGTCCAGCCTCTTTTTGTCCATATCGTGCTGATATTGACCAACGCCTATCGACTTGGGGTCGATTTTGATGAGTTCGGCGAGGGGATCCTGCAATCTGCGCGCTATGGAAATCGCCGAGCGCAGAGTGAGGTCGTAATCGGGGAATTCTTCAACGGCGAGGGGGCTCGCCGAATATACGCTGGCGCCCGCCTCGTTGACGACGGCATAGCTGACATCGGCGTCTATCTCTTTTAGGAGCTCTGCCACGAAAATTTCGGTCTCCTTGCTCGCCGTGCCGTTGCCGATGGCGATGACGTTTACGTCGCATTTTGCAATGAGGTCTTTTATAATCTTTTTGCTCTCCTCTGTTTTATTGTGAGGGGGCACGGGATAGATTACGGAAGTTGCAAGCACTTTGCCCGTGGGGTCGACGACAGCGACCTTGCAACCGGTGCGGTAACCTGGGTCGAGCCCCAAAGTTACTTTGCCCTTTACGGGGGGCTGCAACAAGAGGGGACGAAGGTTGACTTCAAACATCTTTATCGCCTGTTCGGACGCCCTGTCGGTGAGAATTGCGCGCACTTCGCGCTCGATAGACGGCTCTATAAGGCGGTCGTAACCGTCGTCGGCGGCCTCGGTTATTATGTCGGCGCAGGCGCCCTTGGAATGAACGTATTTTGCGGTGCAGACGCGCTTGGCGAGGTCGGGGTTGAAGTAGAGCTTTACTTTGAGGCACCCCTCCTTTTCGCCCCTGTTTATGGCGAGGACGCGATGATTTTTGATTTCGGGGACGAGTTCGGCATAGTCTGCATACATGGCATATGTACCTTTCTCGTCATCTTCAACCATTTTAACCTGAATTTCGCCGTGGTTTTCAAAGAGCGTGCGCAGCTTTTTTCTGAGTTCGGCGTTGTCCGAAATAATTTCGGCAATGATGTCGCGCGCACCCGCAATTGCGGCGGCGACGTCTTCTACTCCCTTTTCCGCGTCTATGTACTTTTCTGCCTCGGCATAAGGGTCGCCGTTCTGTTCGAGAATGAATTCGGCGAGGGGCTTCAAGCCCTTTTCGATGGCGACGGACGCCCTCGTCTTTTTCTTCTGCTTGAAAGGGCGGTAAACGTCCTCGATCTCGGTGAGCGTGGCGCAGCCGTCGATCGCGGTCTGAATTTCTTCGGTCATCTTGCCCTGCTCGGTTATTGCCTTGGCGACCTCTTCCTTGCGCTTTTTGAGGTTAAGAAGGTATTCGTATCTGTCGGCGAATTTCCTTAAAACCTGATCGTCGATAGCGCCCGTCATCTCCTTGCGGTAACGCGCGATAAAGGGGATGGTGTTGCCCTCGTCTAAAAGGTCGACTACGTTTTTTGCGTGGTCGGGGCGGAGGTTGAATTCGGTTGTCAGTTGTTCTAAGATTTCCATAATACTATCTCTTTAAGTTATTGAGGTTTATTTTTTGTTCAGGCGTAAGCCTGTAACTTTCCTTTGCTTTCTGAATTGCCTTGTTGTGCGTTTTTTTGTCGAGGAGGCCGTGTTTCAAAAACTCTTCCCCGCGCTCGTAGTGCTTTGCAAGTACTTCGGCGACCAGCCATGCGACCGCCATATGAACGTAATAGAGTGATGAATCTGCGCGGCAGCAACACGAAAATATATAATCTATGTATTTTTCTTCGACATAAAACGAAAGAAGCGTGGTCAGCGCAAAACGCTGGCTGAATTCGCGCGGCTGCGAAAGATACTTTTCGATATTCGGAATAAACTCTTCCCTGTGTTTTGCGACGCATTTGGGCGAAAAGCAATCGCATGTAGCCCAATTATCCATGAGTTTAACGCAACTGTCTAAACGCAGAATAAACTGCTCGTAAGGAAGGTTTGCCACAGCCGTAAGTTTTATAAAAGTTACTTCGTAAAATTCATCGGGAAAGGACATAAGCTCGTCCTCGCAGCCCCTGAATGAGCGGGCGATTTTGCGCAGGACGGGTATTTTCACGCCGATGACGTTTACATTGTCGTTCTTTAACAATTTTTTATGGAATGCGCGGTATTTTTCGTCGGCTAAGCCTTCGAGTTCATTTAAAAGTTCGCGATAATTCATCACACCATTCCTCATCTTTTGCCCGCGCGTTTGCGGGGCTGGTTGAAGGCAATTTTATGTACGGCGCGGCGATATTTTTATAATATTTTAAAAATATCTTATACGCCGTGCCGCCGTTTAAAATAATTTTTTCTATCGGACTTATATCCATAACTTTTTTAAGGTCGGCTACGCTGTAATTTTTGATGGTGCTGTCGGCGCTGCCTACAATTTCACAGGAAGTGACGATGTCCCACAGCGCGATTTTATTGCGGCGCAGGAAAAGCTTTTTCTCCTCCACACTGACCGGCAGGGGCTGTTTGAAGAAAGCTGATAGAATACGCCAGAAGGCGTTTTGCGGGTTGCCGTAATAAAAGCTCTGCGCACGGCTCTTTACCGAAGGAAAGCTGCCGAGAATAAGTAACCTGCTGTCGACATCGCAGAAAGGCTCAAAGCCGTAAACGAGGTCGCTCACAGGTGCTTGTTCACCCTTCCGACGAGTGCGGTAGCCTTGTACGTTTCGTCGAAATTATATTCGATAGCCTGCATAACGTCGGCAAAAGTGACGGCATTGATCTTTTTTACGCGCTCTTCAAAGTTGTAGATGTTGCCGCTGTAAATGAGTTCCTTGCCGTATAGAAGCATTTGCGAGCTCGTGCTCTCCTGCGCGAAAATCTGGGAGGAAAGCAACTGTTCCTTGCCGCGGCGGAATTCGTATTCGGTGATGTTTTTATTTTTAATGTCTTTTATGCAGGCGTCGATCGCTTCTACCGACTGCATGTAATTGTCAGCGTTGACACCCGCATAGATGACGAGCGAACCCGTGTCCTTGTAAGACGTGAGGTAGGAATAGACGGTGTAAGCCAGTCCCCTCTTTTCCCTGACCTCCTGAAAGAGACGGGACGACATGCTTCCGCCGAGCACGGCGTTGACGATCATGGTGGCGTCGGCGAGCGGTTCATACCTCTTCATGGAAGGATATGCGATGCCGATGTGCACCTGTTCGATGTCCTTCTTTTTGGAAAGGTTTTTGCTTTGCAGGCGCACGTCTACGGAGCGCCGGACGCCGTTGCCACGGGGGACGTCGGCAAAATATTTTTCGACAAGCCCCTGCGCTTCTTCGACGGAGATGTTGCCCGCCATAGAGATGACGATGTTATCCGCCGTGTAACGTTCGGACATGTAAGCGAGAACATCAGACTTTTTAAATCCCCGCACGTTTTTGCGGGGGCCGAGGATATTTCTGCCGTAGTTTTTTTCACCGAAGAACGCTTTGGAGAGCAAATCGAGGCACAAATCGTCGGGCGTATCCTCATTCATGGAAATTTCCTCGATTATTACCCCCTTTTCCCTCTTCATTTCATCTGCGGGGAAGGTTGAATTGAGGAATATATCCGAAAGTATTTCAAAGGCTTCGGCGGCGTGGTCGGAAGTTGATTTTGCGTAGTAGCAGGTAATGTCTTTACCCGTGAACGCGTTGACCTGCGCGCCGATTGCGTCCATTTCATCCGAAATTTTAAACGCCGTGCGCTTTTTAGTGCCCTTGAACATCATGTGTTCGATAAAGTGCGAAATGCCGTCCTCATCGTCGGTTTCGATGCACGCACCAGTGCCGACGATTATGCCCATTGTGACGGACAGCAGTCCGCTCATCTGCTTTACGATAAGTCTTATTCCGTTGTCTAACTGTTTGTAATGTACCATTATTCTCCTAAATTTTCAGATACGGTGACGAGCGCCAGACCGTTTGAAATTATGTAAGATAGTATGTCGGGCAGCGCCGCAACCGTCACGTCCATGGGATGCATGAGGACGAACTCGCCCGAAGATATGTTGTTTGTCGCGCGGCTGTAAATGAGGTTTACGTCGCTGTCGCGCCAGTCGATGGTGTCGCGCGACCACATAATAGTCTTTAACCCGAGCGATGATGCCGCAGATAGGGTCGCATCGCAGAATGCGCCCGAGGGCGGCGCAAACAGCTTTATTTCGTCCCCTAAAACGGCGTTTAAAAGCTTGACGCTTGGGCTGATTTCTTCAAGGTTCTGGCGATAATTCATAGCCGACTGGTCTTTGTGGAAATAGCCGTGCGAACCTATTTCGTGTCCGCGCGCGGCGATTTCACGGGTGCAGTCGACATTGTCGTCCGCCCAGCTCCCACCGAGAAAAAAGGTGGCTTTTGCATCGTATTCGTCGAGAATGTCGAGAATTTTATACACATTCGACGTGTTCTGATATACGTTGAACATGAGCGACACGCCACAGGCGGTTTCCCCGGCAGAATAATATGGCTCGTCGTGCTCGCCCGAAACCTGCACCGCCCCGCCGTCGGCAAAGCCGACTATACAGGTGGCTACGATTATCGCACACAAAATTGCATTTACAACTATTGCGGCTAATTTGCTTTTCAAAATAAGTTTACCCCTAAATTAAAATAACTATTAATATTTTATTTAGGAGACAGCTAAATTTTGCTTATTATTTGAGCGTAATTATCGTGACGCCCGTTTCTCCCTCGCCATACTTGCCGAGGCGGAAACTTTTTACGTTTTTATGCCCCTTCAGGTGGCGGGCGATGGCTTCGCGCAACTTGCCCGTACCCACGCCGTGAATGACCTTTATCTCTTCGAGATTGCTCATAACCGCCCTGTCGATAAAATTATCGACCTCGTACAGCGCCTCGGAAACGGTCATGCCGAGAAGGTTGATTTCAAGCTGCGGCTGCGTAGGTGTCGACGGATTAGCGTTTCGTACCCTGACTTCACCCTTGTGGGGCAATTTTGCGCTCTTTTTTGGCGAATTTATCTTTTGCAAGTCGGAAATTTTGCACCGCGTCTTTATGCTGCCGCAGACAATTTCGACCTCGCCCCTGGCGGCATTTATGGAGAGCACCTGTCCGGCAGATTGAAGTTTTACAAAGAAAATATCGTCTCCGACGTGAAGATTTTCAGCCGTAGCCTCAATGTAATTTGTTACGGGCCGCTGGCTTTCATCGTTTGAATAAGCCGAATTTTTGAGTTTGTTTTTGAGCGTGCGCGCCTTTATCAGGTCGCCTTGGCTGAGCTCTTCCTTTTTGAACAGCTGCTCAATCTCGTCGAGCAACTCCTCAGCCTGCGCGGTGCGTTCGTTTATTATCCTGCGGCTTTCGGCGCGGGCATTTGCCGTCAGCCTTTCGCGCTGTTTGTTTAGCTCGTCAATCCTGCGATTGACCTCGGCGAGCTTTTCTTTTAAACTGCGTTCGAGCGACGCCGCTTCGGCGAGCTTTTTATCGGCCTCTACCCTGCTCTCCTCTGCTCTGCGCACGATGTTTTCAAACGCCTTGCCGCCCTCGGAGAGGTAACCTACGGCGCGGTCCAAAATTTCCTCGTCCATTCCGAACCGTCGGCAGATAGCAAGCGCGTTGCTCGCGCCGGGCAGGCCTATTTTTATCGAATAGAGCGGCTTTAAAGTCGATGCGTCGAACTCCATCGATGCATTTTCTATGCCGTCTACGGTGTAAGCAAACTCCTTTAAGGGAGTAAAGTGCGTGGTGACTATGCCGCGACAACCTATTTTGAGGAAATGTTCGACGACGGCTTTGGCGAGCGCCTGACCTTCGTCGGGGTTGGTGCCGCCGCCGAGTTCGTCGATTAAAACGAGCGATCCGGCCGTAGCCCTTTTGCACATGTCGATAACCGTTGTAATGTGGCTGGAAAATGTTGAAAGGCTGTCTTCAATGCTCTGGCTGTCGCCGACGTCGCAGAAAATATCGTCGAACGCGCAGACAGCCGTTCCCTCCGCCGCGGGCACGAAGATGCCGCACGCCGCCATGAGGCAGAACAGTCCGCACATTTTAAGTGTAACCGTCTTGCCGCCCGTATTTGCGCCGCTTATGAGAAGAAAATTGTAGCTGCCGCCCAGTTCCAACGAGACGGGCACAACCTTCCGGGGATCTATCAATGGGTGTCTGCCCTTGATTATGTTTATATAGCCGCGCTTGTTGACCTGCGGCATGACGCATTTTTTTGCGTAAGAATACTGCGCGCGGGCGTAATAACTTTCAATTTCGGCTAAAACCGCCATATCGGTTTTTAACCTTTCGGACATGTCGCCCACTCGCCCCGAAAGCGCCTTTAAAATGCGCTCAACCTCTTCCTTTTCGTCGATTTGCAGGGCGACGAGCTCGTTGTTGAGTTCAAGCACGTATTCGGGCTCAATAAAAAATGTCGCACCCGACTGCGAACGGTCATGAACCAAGCCTTTTACGCGCGAACGGTACTCCGCTTTGACGGGAATGACGTACCTGTCGCCGCGCATGGTGACGATGCCGTCCTGCAAATATCGCGAGGTGTCGCCCGTGACGTATTCGGAGAGCTTTGAGCGGATGCGCTCGTTGAGGCTCTTTATCTTTGAACGTATCGAAAAGAGCGCGGCGCTTGCGTGGTCGGAGACTTCGTCGTCCGAAATTATCTTTTCTGTGATGTCGTCCTCCAAATTTTTGTCGTAATAAATGCGTGCGCTGTCGCCCTTTATTGCGATGATTTCGCCGTCGTCGACGCCGTTTATCGAAGTGTAAGCAATGCGCGCGGAGCGTAGCAAAAGGTTGACCTGCCTGAGTTCTGCGCACGAAAGAGTCGAGCGTTTTGATGCGCGGACGAGCAGATCTTCGACATCGGGGAAATACTCTATGCCGATTATTCCATACCTGAAAAGCAGCTTTACACACTCCGCAGTGCGCGCGAGCTTGTCCCTAACCTCGGCGAGGTCGGTCGATGGCGAAAGCCCGGCAAAGATTGCCTTTGTGCCGTCAAGGCAAGCGTAATCCGCGCAGGCGGAGAGCACTTTATTAAGTTCGAGGCGTGAAAGACTTTTTTCGTCCATTTTAAATAAATGATTCTGAGTATCGAAATCCGGAAACGGAATTTTTATAACACGGGGTTTTTAGCGTGCCCCGAGGTGTAGTTTTTAAATAATTTTTTGAGTTTTTCGCCGTCGTTGAGAGCGGAAAGCACTTTCTCGGGGTCGCACAGAGTGCAATCTGCGAGAGCGCCCGTAAAATTCTGGGGCGAGATGAGATTTGCGCAGTTGAAAAGCTCAAAGCGGCATTCTCCCGCCTTATAGCGGCGCAGAGGAAATGTTCTGCCGTCCTCGTCGGTGAGCGAGTAGCAATCCCGCCTGTCGCACGTCTTACACGTCTTGCCGAACGGGCAGTAAATTATGTCCATGACCTTTATGTCGCCCGCGGTGAGGTAAAACGTGTTCTCCCCTGAAAGAGGGCGCGCTTCGGCGAGCGTGATTTCCTTGGAAAGAGCAATGAAATCGGCTTTAACCTGCGAAAGCGAGAGACTGTTTGCAATGTTGAACCCCGTGCCTGCGAACAATTTAATGCCCAGCTCGCGGCAGAACTGCTCTGCCCAGTAGCCGTCGCAATAAATGCCGTCGAAAAATTTAAGGGCAGGCTTTATGCTTTCAAGCGCTTGCCCGTTGATGAACGGCGGCAAAAATAAATATTTCTGTCCGTCGAACTGCTTTATTTTTTTGATATCGATCTGCGAAAAGTCGTCGGGCTTCAAAATACCTATGTCCGCCTTTACGACGCGCAGGTCGCGGGCGATAACCGCTGTGCGACTGTTCATGCCAACATTTGCGTGCGGACTGACCTTTTCAACTCCCTCTATCGGGCGGTTGCACGACGAGGAAATGTGCGCAAAATATGCAGTATATGCCTCCCTTCTGAACTGGTTGAGCGCAGACGCGGGGACGAAAGGATTGCCTGAAATATTTATAACGCAATAGTCGATTTCAAAGGGGTAAGTATCGACCTTGTCGAAACATCTTATAACGTCGTCGCGCGATACGGCGCGGCTGAGCGCAGCGGACGGGACGAACGAACTTTCAAAAACCATGCCGTCTATCTCTGCGCGCATATTGTCGCCCTCGGAAATATACACCGAAAGGGTTACGGGGCGCAACTTTTTGCGGGATAACAGTTCGGCGTTGAGACGGGCGTCGGTGGTGATAAAGGCCTTGTCACCGCTTTTAAGGCGGATGCGGCTGTTAAGACAAAATCCGCCCTTTGTGCTACCGGCAAACGTAGCCCCGCACACCTCTTTGCCGTTGCGAAGTATTTTAAATGCGTCGCCTTGCGCACATTGCATAGTACTATGACAGACATAATTGCCGTTTTTAACTTCAATTACGCCGCAAAATTCACCGATATGCCCCTGCACCGCCGATGATATGAAACTTTTATCCTGACCGAACGCCAGCCCTCTTGTATAATTGCCGCGGTTGTACGTGCGCTTTAACGCGGATAAATCTCCCTTATTTTCCTCACCGCCGAGTATGGCGCGGTAGTAAGATACTGCCGCCGCAACATATTCGGGGCGGCGCATCCTGCCTTCGATTTTGAAAGAGTACACGCCCGCGTCGCTCAGCTTTAATATGTCCTCCCCCACCGACAGGTCGGAGAGCGAAATTGCGTACGATTGCTGTCCGAACCCTTCGCGGTCGACCGAATACATCTTGCGGCAGGGCTGTTTGCACCTGCCCCTGTTGCCGCTGTTGCCGCCCGCAAAGGACGAAAGATAGCATTGTCCCGAAAAGCATGTGCAGAGAGCGCCCTGCACAAAGACTTCGGTCTGAATTATCTTGGCAATCTTTTCTATCTCTTCAAACGGCGTCTCCCGCGCGAGAATTACGCGGTCGAATCCGTATTCCTTTGCCTGTCTTGCGCCGTATACGTTATTTACTCCCGCTTGCGTTGAAAGATGCAGACACATCTGCGGATATATGTTCTTTAAATATTTGCCGAGGTAGATGTCCTGAATTATAAGAGCGTCGGCGCCCGCGTTGTGAGCAGCGACAGCACATGAAATAAAATTTTCAACTTCGCTCTGTTTGACGAACGTGTTTAATGCGACATGTACCCTCACATCAAGCGCGTGGGCATATTCGCACAGCACCCGCAAGTCGTTAACATTGAAATTATCTGCCGAGGCGCGCGCCGAAAAGCTTTTAAGCCCCGTATAGATTGCGTCCGCACCGCTGTTTATTGCGGCGTACGCCGAGGAAATGTCGCCTGCGGGAGCTAAAAGCTCGGTTTCAGCTCTTTTTTCAGTCATGGCGATATCCGAACAGCTTTATTACCTGCGCCACAGCGCCCTGGTCGTTGGTTACGGCAACGTAGTCGGCTTTCTTTTTGAGCTCCCTCACCGCGTTGCCTACGGCGACGCCAATTCCCGCTGCTTCAATCATAGATAGATCATTTAAATTGTCGCCCATGGCGACCGTTTCGGACATGTTTATGCCGTAGCGTTGCGCGAGAAAGCGCACAGCCGCCCCCTTCGTATCGTTGAGCGGCGAAACTTCAACGAGCACATTTGCGCTGCAAGTGACGTCGTATTTGCCGTCGAACCTTTCTTTGAGGAATTTATATAATCTTTTACGGGCGCGCGGCATACATAGACTTGCCACCTTCTGACACTTAATACCGTTGCGCGCAATGTAATCCGAAAGTCGTTCGCCTACGTTCTGCGACGTGACACCCGTTATTTCTTCGTACATTTTTAAATATTTATTGTCTTTGGGAATGTCCGTGTAAAAATGATCGTCACTGTAAGCATTTACCGACTGCCCCGCGCTTTCGATGGCGGCGCAGATTTCCGAGGTCTGCACGGGGCTAAGCCCGCCGCGCTTTATATATTCGCCCGTTTCGATATCGGCGATTACGCTGCCCTGGCAGGCGATTACAAGACCTTTAAGTCCCAATTCGCGCACTCTCGGAAGAATGGAAGCGAGAATCCTGCCCGTACATACGGCAAAAATGCCGCCGTCGGCTATATACTGTGTTATTGCCTCCCTGACCTCGGGCAGAATGCGCTGGTCGGAAGTTATTAATGTGCCGTCAAAATCTGAAACTATTAATTTTGCGTTAAGCTGTGTCATATCAGTTTGAAAAATAATCTTTAATGGCGCGCGCCACCTTTAAACTTATACCCGGAGTTTTGGCGATGTCATCGACGTCGGCGGACATGATTTTGTCTATCGTAGAATAGCGCTCCATTAAGGCTATGCGGCGCTGTTTGCCCACGCCTTCAATCTTTTCAAGCTCGCTTTTGAGCATATTTTTAGAATGAAGATTGCGGAAATATGTTATCGCGAAGCGGTGCGCCTCGTCCCTTATGCGCTGAACCATGCGGAGGGAATAATCGCGGCGGGGTATTTTTATGCTTTCGGGCGAATTGAGAGTAAAAATTTCCTCGTCCTGTTTCGCAATGGAAATGAGCTCGATGTCACTCACGCCGAGTTTTTCAAAAATTTCCGCAACGGCCGAAAGCTGACCCTTGCCGCCGTCGATGACGACGAGGTCGGGCTTAGGGAACCTATCCTCCTCTTCCGTACCCAGCTTTGAAAGGCGGCGCAGAAGGACTTCCTGCAACGACGCAAAGTCGTTGGCACCCTCTACCGTCTTTATTTTAAAGCGGCGGTACTGGTTTCTGTCCGCCTCGCCGTCGATGAATACGACCATGGAGGCGACCTTATCCACGCCAGAAACGTTGGAGATGTCGTAACACTCCATGCGGCGGGGATAGCGTTTGAGGGACAGAAGCTCCTGCAAGCGCTTGCAGGCGTTTACAGTCATGTCATCGCGGTGCTTTATTTTATCTACCGACTTTTCGAGATAATCATGTGCATTGCGTTCAGCCATTTTTAAAAGTTCGGCTTTTACGCCCTGTTTTGCCGCCGTAATTTCGACCGACTTACCGAGCTTTTCCTTAAAAAAGTTGGAAACGAGCTCCTTTTCGCAATAGTCGGGCACGATAATTTCGGACGGCGCCTCGTGGGCAGAATAATACTGCGTAATAAACGACGTGAGCGCTTCGGCATCGGTCATATGGGCTTCGTCGAGTGCGAAGGAACTCGCGCCCTGCATTATGCCCTTGCGCGTGACGAGCACGTTTATCGCCGAATAGAGGTTGTTGGTTGCGTAAGTTATTATGTCGGCGTCGATAGCCTTGTTTATCGAAGTTATACGCTTGGCTTCGAGCTTTGACAGCATGGATATTTTATTTTTATAGTCCATAGCGAGCTCGAAAGCTTCCGACTCTGCGGCTGCCAGCATTTTGCTCTGCAAAACTGTCTGCGCGCCCTTGTAATCGCCGTCGAGAAAGGCTATCGCCTGCTTTACGCGCACGGCGTAGTCCTCTTTGGAGATTTTATGCGCGCACGGCGCGGCGCACCTGCCTATATGGTAATTCAGACACTCGCGCTTTGGCTTCGACGTTATTGCCGTGCGGCACAGCCTCACGCCGTATAAAAGCTGAACGACATCGAGGATATCGCGGTAGTTTATGCCGCCCATAAAAGGGCCAAAATACCTGCCCCCGTCCTTTCTGATCTTTCTCGTGACATAAAACGAGGGAAACTCTTCGCGCATGTCGACCTTTATATAGGGATAAGTTTTGTCGTCTTTTAACAGAATATTATATTTTGGTTTGTATTTCTTTATTAAATTGTTTTCGAGCGCGAGCGCGTCGATTTCGGTGTTTGTGATGACGTAATTGAAGTCGGCGATATTTGCCACCATCTGCATAACTTTCTGCGGCTTGGGGGTATTGTGAAAATACTGCCTTACGCGGTTTTTGAGTACACGCGCCTTACCTACATAGATGACGTTGCCGTAGTTGTCGAGCATTATATAAACGCCCGGAGAGTCAGGAAGAAGTTTAAGTTTTTCCTTTATTACGTCCATATTACACCATGCTATATTGTAACATACCCTTATTTTTTTTGCAATATTAATCGATATAATTTTTTATAAAAAAGTATAACCGACGGGCAAAAAACACGCGTCGGTTATACTTTTCAAAGTTATTTTATTCAAGCTCAAACGCGCCGGTATAGAGCTGATAATACTTGCCCTTCTGCGCAATAAGCTGTTCATGGTTGCCGCGTTCGATAATTTCGCCGTGGTCGAGAACCATGATAGCCTGACTGTTTCTGACGGTAGACAGCCTGTGCGCAATTACAAACACAGTTCTGCCCTCCATAAGTTTATCCATGCCCTGTTCGATGAGCTTTTCGGTTCTGGTATCGATGGACGACGTAGCTTCGTCGAGAATGAGCACGGGACACTCTGAAACCATCGCGCGGGCGATTGCAAGAAGCTGCCTTTGCCCCTGTGAAAGATTGGCGCCGTCGCCCTTTATCATCGTCTGATAGCCTTCGGGAAGGTGCGTGATAAAGCTGTCGGCATTTGCCAGCTTGGCTGCCTTGATGCACTCCTCGTCGGTAGCGTCGAGTCTGCCGTAGCGGATATTGTCCATAACCGTACCTGTGAACAGGTGCGTATCCTGTAATACAATGCCGAGCGAACGGCGCAGATCGGACTTTTTAATATCCTTTATGTCTATTCCGTCATAAGTAATCTTACCCGACTGAATGTCGTAGAACCTGTTGATGAGGTTGGTAATCGTCGTTTTACCCGCACCGGTAGCGCCGACGAAAGCAATCTTTTGTCCGGGCTTTGCGTAAAGGCTGATATGTTTTAAAATTACCTTTTCGGGAGTGTAGCCGAACACGACGTCATAGAAACGGATATCGCCTTTCAGAGGAATATATTCGGGCTTGCCGCCGGGAACGGGCTTTTTCCATGCCCATACACCCTCTGCCATTTCGCCTTTCGTAAGCGTGATGTCGCCGCCCTCATCTTCGGGCTGGGTATCAGTCATTTCAAATACGCGCTCCGCGCCTGCAAGCGCCATTACAATGGCATTAAATTGCTGGGACACCTGCTGGATAGGCATATTGAACGAACGAGAATAACCGAGGAAAGAAACAAGAATACCTGCACACACGCCTATGGTGAGACCGGTACCGCTGAAAGTTCCATAAGCCGAGAGGAGCCCGACCTGATTGCCCGAAAGAACGAGCGCAAGTCCCACCAGGGCAACCATGATATATTGAATATAACCGAGGTTGTTTGTGATGGGCCCCATCACAAATGCATATGCATTAGCCCTGCTGCCTGTTTCGTTGAGTTTGTCGTTGACGATTTTGAACTGCTCGCGGGCTTTTTGTTCGTGACAGAAGACCTTTATGACCTTCTGACCTTCGGTCATCTCCTCGACGTAACCGTTGAGCGCGCCGAGCGCCTGCTGTTGAACGAGGAAATTTTTAGCCGATTTTGTTCCTATCGACTTGATGCACAAAATCATAATGGCGAGCATTATGAGCATTACAATCGTAAGAGTAAAGCTGTAATAAATCATGAGCACGAGCAGAGCTATGATTGTTACAACCGACGACACAAGCTGGGGTATTGTCTGCGAAAGCATCTGGCGCATAGTATCTACGTCGTTGGTATACATACTCATGAGGTCGCCGTGGGTGTGCGTGTCGAAATACTGTAAGGGAAGTTTGTGCATCTTGTAGAACATTTCGTCGCGCAGCTTTTTCAGCGTACCCTGCGCTATGTACATCATTATGCGGTTGTACATAAACGAACATGCCGCACCTAAAAGATATACACAGCCGATAGCCACAATATATGGAACTATGTCTGACATAGTAGCCATTATCTGCCCGGTTGATTCATCAGGTGTGAGCATTGCAATGATGGGCGCTAGCAAAGCCGAACCGATTGCGCTGGCGGATGCAGAAATAATGACGCCGATAATAACAAAGACAGTAGCTACTTTATAGTTTGAAAAAGTATATTTGAGCAACCTTTTTAAAGTAACCATGGGGTTTTTTGCCCCCCTCTTGGTCTTAATAAGGTCGCCGCCGTAATCGTTGACCTTTTTGGGCATTATTCCTCACCCCCTTTTACCTGCGATTCGTAAACTTCTCTGTAAATTTCATTGGTGGCAAGCAGTTCCTCATGAGTGCCTATACCGTCTATCCTGCCCTCGTCGAGCACGATTATTCTGTCGGCATCCTGAATGGAATTGATGCGCTGAGCAATAATTATTTTGGTTGTTTCGGGGGCGTACTTTCTGAGATTTTCACGGATTATGGCGTCGGTCTTCGTATCCACGGCGGATGTTGAGTCGTCGAAGATAATGACCTTGGGATGCTTCAACATAGCGCGGGCAATACACAGTCGCTGTTTCTGTCCGCCGGAGACGTTAACGCCGCCCTGACCGAGGTCATAGTCGTACTTTCCAGGTAAATTCTGAATGAATTCGTCGGCACACGCCTGAATGGCGGCTTCGCGCACTTCCTCGTCCGTTGCATTTTCATCGCCCCAGCGCAGGTTTTCAGAAATAGTACCCGAAAACAGAACGTTCTTCTGCAAAACCATAGCTACGTTATTGCGGAGAGCGTCAAGGTTGTATTTGCGCACATCAACGCCGCCGACCTTGACAGTGCCCTTTGTTGCATCGTAAAGGCGAGGAATGAGAGATACGAGCGAACTCTTGCCCGAGCCCGTTGCGCCGATTATGCCGATGGTTTCGCCCGAAGCGATATGAAGATTGATCTGCTTCAATACGGCGACATCCGCCTTTTGCGAATAGCAGAAATCTACGCCGTCGAAATCAATCGAACCGTCCTTTACTTCGGCAATTTGTTCTTTTGCCTTGGGAAGAGTAGTCGTTTCTTCGAGAACCTGAACGATACGTTCGGCAGAGCCCTTTGACATTGCGATGAAGTTGAGGCACATTGCCACCATCATTACGCCCGAGAGAACCTGCATTGCGTATGTAATGAGCGCCTGCATGTTGGACATGTCGACATTGCCCCATCCGGAAATAGCCATGTCCGAACCCATGAGAAGCAGTATGATAATTGTTGCATACATTACAAACTGCACGGCGGGCATGAGTATTGTGAAAATCTTTTCGGCCTTGATGGAGTAATTGTAAACTTCCTGCGTCGCATTTTTCATCTTTTCCATCTGATAATCTTCGCGGACATAGGATTTTACAACTCTTATTGCGGTCAGGTCTTCCTGCACTACGGCGTTGAGAGCGTCGTATTTTTTAAACATCATGCGGAAATAAGGCGTTACCTTAATCATGCAGAACGCGACGATTGCGCCGAGGATTATTGCGGCGATTACAAACGTCATACCCATGATTGGTTCGAGTATGCACGACATTATTGTCGCCGAAATAAAGAGCACGGGCGCGCGAACGAGCATACGGATTGACATTTGGTATGCATTCTGCACGTTAGTTACGTCGGTGGTAATGCGGGTTATCAAGCTCGCGGTAGAATAGTTGTCGATATTTGCGAACGAGAAGGACTGTAAATTATTATACATATCCTCCCTTAAATTATGAGCAAATCCGGAAGAAGCCTTCGCAGATAACTTGGCTCCAAAAATGCCGCACAACAGAGCAAATACCGCAGCTGCAAGCATGAGTCCGCCCCACAGAACGATCTGACCTATATCGGCTTGATTGCCGATGGAAATCTCGCGAATTTCAGCAATTAGGAATTGCATGAAAAACGGAATGACAATTTCCATGGCTGCTTCGCCGACCATCAGGATGGGCGTAAGTATAGAAGGAACTTTATATTCCCTCACACTTTTCAGCAATTTTTTGATCATATTTATCTCCACTAAAAATTTTTAACAAATCAATCGACGAGGCTGTTCTGAACTTTGGCAAGAAGATTTTTCAGCGTAACCTGCTCCTCTTCGGTCAATGCAGCACACACCTGACTATCACATTTATCCATAAGTTCCTTATTCTTTTTGCAAATTTCAAGCCCCAGCGGCGTGAGAGTTATATACTTCGTCCTCGCGTCATCGGCAGAAGAAACGCGTTCGATAAAAGCCGAACGCTCTAAATTGGCAAGCATTGACGAAACGGACGACGGACGCAACCCGGTTTCCCTTTCTACGTCGCGCTGACAGACTTTTTCGCCACGCGTACTCTTTATATGAACAAACACCAAAGTATGAAACTGTACCGCGGAAATGCCGTGCGCAGCTAAATTGAGATCATTTTTGCGAACAAGCGCCCTGTGCACGCTGCATATCGCTCCGAAAAGCCTTTGGTTTTCCAAACAAGTCACCACCTACCGCGAGAACGGCAAAAAATATTTCGATTCCTAACAGTTAGAAATCGAAATAATTATATTGGTTTATATAAATTTTGTCAACAGAATTGAAGGTTTACAGAGTGAAAAAAATGTGAAATTATTTACATTATGAAAATAATTAACATTATATTATATATGCGCACAAAACAACAAATGACACACAATATATTGCGCTTTTACAGTGTATCGCCTGATATAAAAATGACATAAGACTGTATTTGTTTTTTAATAACGGCACGTAGTTATAGCGCAAATCGCAATGTGGCGTTGCCAAATCAATCGTCATCGCCCTTATACGTTCCTGTAATCTCCTCCATGCCCTCGTCGTCTACTTTACCGAATAGCGCATCTTCGGAGGAGAGTACGGCGTCAGACGCCCGTTCCTTTTCATCAGGTACAATCTCATCCATAGTTACTTGCGACTCGCTTTTTTCGTGAGTGAGCAGTTTACGCGTTTCTTCATCATAGACTGCAACATCATATTCCATTTTGGCGAGATTTTTATCCGAATACGCTTTTTTAAGTTCTTCGGCTTTGGTTTCGTTTATTTTTTTCATTTTATCGGCATACATAAAATACGCTGCGACGAGAATAACGAAAAGCACTGCGGCTAAAATCATAACAATGTGTATCGGTTGCATATCATTATTTTATCAACAATTTTTGCGCATGTCAACAATTAATTTGATTTGTTAGTCATAATGTAGTATAATAAACACAAATATTGAGTATGAGGATAAACAAATGACGACCGACAAAAGAGTGTTAAAGACAAGAAAGGCAATAACGACTGCATTTATGGAACTGACGCTTGAAAAAGATATGCAGAAAATTACCGTATCGGATATTGCCGAAAGGGCTGTGATTAACCGTTCCACATTCTACCTTCACTATGCCGACGCAAAAGAAGTTCTCGATGATATCGAAAATAATATTTCTGAAATAGTGCACAATTGTTTTTCCAAATTTGACACATCTGATATTTATAACAGTACTTATAATATGTTCATAGCAATGACCGGCATTCTTGACGAAACGCCCGCTTTTAAAAATTTCATGCTTCATTCGTCCTCCTCCGGTTATATAACAATTAACCTTAAAAAAACGCTGACAGATATGGCATTGCATACAGTCCTGAAAAAAACATCGACATACGATGCAGAAAAAATGCGCATAGCCATATCGTATATGGTTTCGGGTATCGTTGATACATATATTCTGTGGGCAAAAGATGACAAGCCAAAGTGTTCTCTTGAAGAATTTTGCAGATATATTACAGTACTGACAGAGGCGGTAATCGGTGCGATACACTGATTCTCTTTAATTTGATATGGGGGAGAGCATGTGAAAAATATTATTTATCTCAGCGTTTCGCTGGTAATATATCTTGCCGGCATTATTTTGCTTTTAGTTAAATTAAAACACATCATAGACAATCCCGAAAGATACGACGAGCCCTCCCTCGTCGCCGAAGCCGATGCCGTTGAAGCGCATAAAACGCATTTAAATATCTTCAAATCGCTCAGTCATCAATACAGTTTCGTCGGCTTTATATTAACACTTGTAATCACGGCGCTTGATTTCGGCATCTTGATGCTTGCACAAAAGCTGCTGATAGGCGCAAACGAGCAGATATTTCTCGGAACGACTCTGATAGGCGTTATCGCGCTGTTTTTTCTGAATATAATCGTAGGCATGGCGGTGATACCGCTCATGATAAAGACCCCGTTTTTTGAGATATCAGCCCGCGATACTTTCAACTCAGACAGCCGCAGGCGCACTTATAAAAAAACATATACCGCCGCACTCGCCATGTTTGTTCTCACCGTGCCCTTTGCCATATTTTCGACAAACAACTACTGTTATTACAATGCCGACGGCATAGGTTGGTCGGATTATTGGGAGCTTACTGAATACTATGTCGGTTATGAGGATATAGATAGCGTGAACATTTACGCCCACCACAGCAACAACGGAAACTTCGACACTTTTTGCTATGAAATTTCAGCAGGCGGGCGGACGATAAACGTAAACACTCCGAATATGGGGATAAAATATATAACTGAGGACGCCTTTGCAATACACAATTGCATTGAGAAAAGCGGCGGCTGTGAAACGACAATTGTGCCGCTTAACGATGTAGACAGGCAACATATTTCTGAACTTACAGAAAGGCAGCAGTACATTATAGAATATATATTTGAAGGCTTTCATCTTTGAATAAATGCGCGGGGCGGCAACTTTGAGATTGCCGCCCCGCGCATTTATCGCCTTTTTCATAATACGGACACAAATAAAATATAATAATGTTATGAAAAAGATTATGTTCTGCGGCGGAGGTAGCGCCGGGCACGTTATTCCCAACATTGCATTGTGTGAGCAACTCAAAAATGAGTTTGACTTATGTTATATAGGCACAGACGGCATAGAACGGGACTTATGCCGCGACAGCGGCGTGCCGTTTTATACATTTGACGGAGTTAAACTTGTGCGAGGCAAAGTACTTTGCAACCTTTCGATACCGGTCAAACTGCACAAAAGCGTCAAAGAATGTATGGAGATCTTAAACCAGACCAAACCCGACCTTTTATTCTGCAAAGGCGGTTATGTTTCATATCCTCCTGCCGTTGCTGCGGCAAAAATGGGGATACCTGTTCTTACCCATGAATCTGACGTAAGCCTGGGGCTTGCAAACAAACTCATAGCGGGTAAATGCAGACGCGTGCTGACTGCCTTCCCCAATACTGCCGTAAAGATTAAAAACGGTATTTATACGGGTACGCCCATACGGCGCGAGCTGTTCGGGCGTGACAGAATAATGGCAAAGCGTGCATTCGGATGCGATTTGCGCCCTACGGTGCTTGTATTCGGCGGCGGAAGCGGCTCAAAAGCAATCAATGACTGTCTGCGAGGATGTATTACCGAGCTTTGCAGAAAATACAATATTCTGCATGTATGCGGCAAGGGTAATGTAGTATATTCAAGTCTGTACGGCTATAAGCAGCTTGAATTTTCCGACGATATGGGCGAAGTTTATGCCTGCGCCGATTATGCGGTGTCACGTTGCGGAGCAAACGCCGCAAACGAACTGATTGCTTTGAAAATACCCACACTATTTATTCCGCTTGAAAACGGCGCCAGCCGCGGCGACCAAATAGACAATGCACTTTATTTTTATGAGCGCGGGTTATGCAAAATTCTGCGCGAGTGTGATATGACGCCTGCTTCGCTTCAAGGAGCGATAGACGAACTTATTTCGGATAAAAAATTAAAAACCGCGCTCAAAGAGAATACCTTCAAACGCGGCAACGAGAGAATTATTCAGGAAATTAAATGTGCGCTAAATGAGTCCTTCAATTAAAATTTTGAGTCCTATTGCAAGCAAAACAATTCCGCCGAGGATCTGAGCGATACCTGTTTTACGCTCAAACAGTTTGCCGACGCGCGAGCCGATGAGCACGCCAGCCGCCACTATCAATACGGTAGTGGCGCCTATTATGCCTGTATAGCCCCAGATTGTAACCTCGGTTATACCCTCACTATACATGGCAATAAAGCTCACTCCGACGGCTAGGGCGTCGATACTTGTTGCAATGCCTTGCACAAGTACTTCGGCGATATTAAATTTCTTTGGCGTGAGCTGCTCCCCGGGTTTTCGCATTTCAAGCACGGCATCCACTATCATTTTTCCGCCGATGAACAGCAATAATATAAAAGCAACCCAATGGTCAAACCTGTCGATTATAGACGTATCTATCGCCTGTGAAAGAGCAAACGCAATAAAAAATCCGACAAGCGGCATAGCCATCTGAAATGCGCCGAAAAGAAGGGCTATTGTGCCGCCCTTCTTTTTGTTGAGATCCCTGTAACACATGCCGTCGCAAATTGATACGGCAAAGGCATCCATGGCGAGGGATACGCCGATTAAGAACACCTGTAAAACCAATTGCCAACTCCACATAAAACTATTATAAAATACAAGCTGTCGTTTGTAAATATTAAAGCATATATAATTATACAAAAAAATAAAAAATTTTTGCGAAACACCCCAAAAATAGTTTGCTTTTTTTTTAAATTAAAGTATAATAATAAAGCTGTTGATGAGGTGTAGCGCAGTTTGGTAGCGCGTCTGGTTAGGGACCAGAAGGTCGTGGGTTCAAGTCCCGTCACCTCAACCACAAAAGAAGGGAAGTCATTTTGGCTTCCCTTCTTTTGTGGTTTGAATTCTTGAATACTGGACTTGAGGGGAGGCAAGAAAATAAATTTTATTTATTTTCGCAGGTCGGAGGGCTCTATCGACGACTTGACAGCCCTCGACTTGGGCTGTCAACCGTGCGCCGCGCACAAGCGGCAAGTCCCGTCACCTCAACCACAAAAAGGGCACAGAAGTAAATTCTGTGCCCTTTTTGTGTGTCGTTTCAATCCCTTAATTTAATTTTTTTTGCGCCTTAGCTCACCGTCGCGCTCGATAACTCCGTTTAGAATCTCAACAGCCGAAGCAATTATTTTTTCAGCTGTTTTTATTCCCTCATCGTCGGACTGCTCTCTTTTGCCGTACTTATAAGGCGAAAGTTCCGCACGCGCACCCTGTATGAGCGATGAAATCTTGCCAAAGTCGGAATAGCGCTCTTTTTCCGAGAGCATTGTCGCCGTATATGCAAGACTATCCGCTTTATATATTGCACGTGTAACGCTCTTTATAAAATCCATACGCTTTGCATTAGTATCGATATCTGCCATATCTGTTTGCAAAGCACTAAGTTTCTTTTTAAATTCGCTGTGTTTAGGCAGACGGGTGTATTTATGCAATAGCGCCAACAAAATAATGCTGACGATAATTATTGCGCCATAAACACAGTACTGTATTATAATATTTAGAGTTTGAGAATTTATCTGCACTGATCCTGCTTGCGAAGATGCGATTGCTGCCAACAGAAAGCTATTCATCAGTCCCCCTCCTTTTTGCAAGAATCGATTTTTACCTTGCGCGAAGACGGTTCACCGCCGCAATTGCGCACAGCCTTATAAATAATCTGCCTGACATCATTTTTAGCGTTGCCGTAATTTTCGGTAGATGCCCATGCATAAGCCGTACACTTAATTGTATCTTCGCCGAAAGTATCTATTGAAACAGAGGGTTCCGGCGTATTGATAATATTTTCGCTGGCATACAATTCCTTGACAATACTCTGCGAAATCAGACCGGCATCGGCACTATAAGAGATATAGAAAGGCAGTTCAACGCGCCTTAACGGCATATTGCTTTCATTGACAAGCGTTTGCGAAAGAACATCGCTGTTTGGAATGATGACTTCCTCGTTATTGAACGTTAAAATTTTCGTGTTGAACAGCCTGATGTCCTGCACGGTTCCTTCCCGACCGTTTATCATAATCACATCGCCTTTTTTAAAAGGCTTTGTAAAAATGATTATAACTCCGTTTGCGAGACTTGCAAGACTGTCCTGCAATGCAAGAGCAATTGCGAGAGCGATAGCAGAAAAGGCTGCAATTATGCCCGCAGTAGATATTCCCAATGAGCTTGCCACAACTATTACAAGAACAACATATAAAATTACAGTAATAACAGAGATAACGAACGTAGCCGCAGCATTGTCTAACCTGCTTTTGAGTGCGACGCGCCTGACAATCATACGCACTATTTTTAAAATAACCAACCCGAGCAGAGCAAATGCTATCGTGCGTACTATCGTAAGTCCGCCGTCGCTTGCAAAGCGTGAGAAAAAGGCGACTATTTCATTCCATAAATTTTCCACACATGGTCTCCTTATAAATTGTTTTTAAGGCAGCCGTCCGTCGGGCGGCTGCCTTAAATATAATTATTGACTTTTGTTAAGCAACCGAAACGCTGCCATTGTTGTTTGTAATTACAACATCTGTGCCATTAAAATCAAGTGTGAGCGTTTTTACGTTGCCGTTTATTGAAACTTCATATCCGTCGCACATTACACCGTTGAGAAGATACAGCGGCGCACCTTCTTTTACGACACAGCTGAGAGTGCCTTGACCTATCTGAGTTTCTTCTATGTTAAAATCACTGTAATCCCAATCGGAAACGTCATAAACTTCGGTATTGCCCGAACTGCCAACCGTTACATTTACAGAAACACGATCGCCGTCGAGGGTAAGCGTACATCTTACCGTGCCTCCTGCGGCAAAATCGAAAGCCGTAAAGTAAATCTGCAACTTACCGTCCTCACTGAGCTGAACGGAAGGCGTTCTTATTACACCGTTGATTGTAGTTGTAAGCGAAACCTGCTCATTTACGCCTCCAACGGTAGCGGACACGCCGATTGTGATGTCTGTATTGTCATCGACAGCAACAATGTATGTGCCCACAAATGAGGATAAATCAGTATCTATTTTATTGCTGTATATCGTCTGCGAATCTCCGGATGCAACGGTAACCTGTCCGCCCGTGAAGGTTGCGGTGTGAACAGCATTTGACCGCATAAACGTGACGACAACCTCGCCGGGGTTTGAAACAATGCCGGTGACATTTACATCTACGCCGTTATAGTTGACAGATCCATCGGAGCCGAGAATAATATATTCGCTTCCGTTGCTGTACATGCCTATAACTTCGGCAAGGTCGGGAATGCAGTAAACGAGCGAGTCATACGTTGCATAAAGTCTGTTAACTATTTCAACAATATAGTTCTGACCGTCGACCGCATATACAAGCGTGATAGTCTCCGTTCCTCCGCTTATGCCTATGTGAATCGAATAATCATTCCTGTCAACTTTGAGCAAATTTGTATTGCCTGTTGACGCGTCATAGGATGAAAGGTTAAGTCCGCCCTCTTCATCTATGCTTATCGAAGACTGAACATATCGACCATCGTAGACAAACGTTGTACCAAACAACTCTTCGAAAGTATTTTGCGCAACATAGAATCTGCTTTGCTCGTCGGAAGTGGAAATATTGCCCGAGCTGTCGATATCTACAGCCTCCAATACAGCATCGAGACCTGTTGACGACGGGAACAGAGTATAACGATTGTAATGTGAATCGGGAACCATTTCCCCCTCATTGATCGTTACATAGAGCTCCGGGGTATCGGTTGTGCGCACGGCACCATAACCCCACGAGAAGTAATAGCTGTCTGCACCGTCGACAGTAACTATTCCCGTTTCAAAATTGAAACGAAGCGTTTCGGGAGTCAACCCTCCGGTAGTAAAATAGTCGTCGCCTTCGTTTAAAGCCTGTGTCATGGTTTCTATCGCCGTGGGCAGATAATCTTCGGTGAGATAAGTTGAATACGCAGCGTAGCTGCCGCCGGTACCAACGATAGTCCAATAAATGCCTTGGGTATTGACGAGAGCCAAATTAAACGTAACACTGCCCGAAGTGCCGAGACCTGAGTCTGTATAGGAATATGCAATCGTCCCGAGGTCTTCAAGATAGGTGAACCTGCTGCCTGTACCCGGGCGGACATCATCGCCGTCTACATCTTTTGTAGTTATAGTAAGGGCATAGTCTTCGTCAATAGTAAGAATTTCAGAATTGGATGTAAAAGTCTGCACAAACTGGCGCTTGGCATTTTCACGGAAATAATAACCGCTGCGCTGCGATCTGTTGGATTCCATATAAAAAACATCTTCGGAACCTTCGACCGCGCGGATTACATAAGTGTAATCGTTTGCTGTGCCTGGAACGGTAAAGGAATATACAAGCTCTCCGTCATCAATGTAGTGAGAAAGCTGATATGAAGTGCCTTCAAAAATTATATTCTGGTCATCATTGAATACAATATCGCCGCCATTTGCAAGGTTGGTGCCTATTGACCACTCACCTTCTCCGTCTTCATCGCCGGGCAACCACTCAGGATTGTATGCGGCATAAACTTCCGAACCTTCAAGCGAAACGAGCTTGGTTTCTTCGTTTGTATATATAAGCGCACGTTCAACCGAGGTATCCTCGTCGCGGAACCAAATGCCCGCGCCGAAAGCGCCAAATCCCGCAGTTGCCGTCATTTCCTGCCCCTGATAGGTTACGGTACTGTTGACGAGGTCAATGCTCAGCTCTTCTCCTTCTGCATTTAAATACGTCGAGGAAAATACAGGGGTGTAAGCTTCAACTTCAAGCGTACCCATGGATGTACCGTCATTCATATAGACTGCTTCACCGCTGTAATAGAAGAAATAATTTGTTTCAGGCACATAGAACGTTATGCCGTAATTTTCGCCCTGGCTTTCAAAAATGGTTACAGCCTGATAAGGTTCAGCGGTAGTTACACCCGAACGGTTGCACACTCTCCAACTGAAATAACCTTCGTTATCTACGGTATCGGAAATAACGTAATAATACGAAGTTTCATCGGCGCTATACCATGCGCCGGCATACCTTGATGCTTCGACAAGGAAAGTGCTGTAAAGCTGATTGTCGGCTACGGAAATCATTTCTAACGCCCCGGCATCGTTAAGGGAAATAGTGTAATCTACTCCGTCTGCGGTACATGAAATTACGATTTCAGCATCTGCGCCTGTAACATCTGTAATTTCAAAAGACTGAGTTCCCTCCAACGTACCTTCGGCAAGATTTAAAACGCCGGTTTCGCTTACCCAATCGAAAAGCGCATAAGCGCCGAGTGCCTCGGTAAAATCCGTGTCATTATCGTCCGGCGGATCTACAATGCCGGGATCGTCGGGGTCAGGCGGATTGTTTACTTCACCGTTCGTGCAAGCACATATTACGCCTGCGCCGAGAGAGAGTACCCCTGCCAAAAGCAGTGCAAATTTTTTCATCGTATGTCAAATCCTCCAAAAAAGATAAACGTAACTAGATCTTACATTTATAAATTTTTCATGAATTATTATACAAAATACAGCCTTGATTTGTCAATCGTTTGGAGCACGGCTGAGCAAATCAGCTATCGTATGTACTTAAATAAAGTATCAGTTTTGCTTAATTATCTGATATTTTTTATCATCATGCGGATTATCTCCTCGTCAGTCTCGCGCATACCGTTACGGGCGAGATCACCGACGTTGCGTATGGTGTTCTCGACTCCCTTTTCAAGTATGCCGTCGCCGCCGAGAAACTCGCTGCCACGCGCATTCATCTCCATAGCGACAAGCCCGGCCTCTACCGCCGATGCAACTTTCGCCGCACAGCTTGATTTAGCGCCGTCGCATATGACGCCCGACTCTATCGCCAGCGCATTCACCACAGTATGAGCAATCTGGTCATAGCCACCGCCGCGCAGATAGCACACTCCCGCACCCGCTCCGCAGCCGGCGCTTACCGCCCCGCAATACGCCGAAAGGCAGCCTATGCCCGCCTTTAAATGTATAGTTACAAGATCGGAAACGACGAGGGCGCGCAAAAGCTTTTCACGCGGGGAGTTGAAATGTTTTGCGTAGACGACAACGGGCAAAGACGCCGTCATGCCTTGGTTGCCGCTGCCAGAAACGATAACGACGGGCAGTTCGCATCCGTTCATGCGCGCATCGGATCCAGCAGCCGCAGTAGCTTTGGCTCGATTGTGTACGTCGTCGCCGAAAGCGTCGATTAAAATTTTTCCGACGCGGGCACCGTAATCGTTTTTCAGCCCCTCTTCGGCTATCGCGCTGTTGTATTCGATCTGTCTTTCAAGCATGTCCTCAACATCGGCAAGGTCAACGCAATCAGCAAAGTCGACAATATCCTGCACTGTAAGGTCGCTTTTAAATTGAGCGAGCGCACCGATACGTTCTTCGGAAGCGTCTTTATCAAACAGGACTTCACCGTTTCTCTCTATGCGCACGACGTTAGTGTGACTGCCTGTAATGCGCACGAAGGAATATTCATGACCGCTGTAACAGGTTATGCCTATATCAAATACACACCCTGTGTCTGATTGCTCTACGGAAATAACGCCGCGTGAGAGATAATTGCTTATGTTTACCCTGTCGTTTTGTGTTATGCCGGCAAGGACTTCAAGTTTAGCCTCCTCGTTGCCTGCAACAATTCCCGCGGCAACCGCGGCAGGTATTCCGCGCATACCGTCGGTGTTGGGCACGATAACGCTCTTTACATTCTTTAAAATATTTCCGCTGACGGCGACGTCCACCTTGTCAGGGATTGCGCCCAATGTTTTGCGGGCGAGAGCTGCGGCATATGCCACGGCGACAGGTTCGGTGCAGCCCATTGCAGGGACGAGTTCGTCCCTTAAAACGGCAAGACATCCTTGGTAAATCTCTTTTTTCATACAATCAGCATACTGCCAAAAGCAGTCAAATGTCAAGCAAAACGGGGGTATAACAATCGCATATGCTAAACATTAATATAATATATGTCACGCACGCGCGCGACATATCATAATAACTTGACAGCGGGCGCATCGTTGCGTATAATTTATTAATAAATGCATAAATGCACAAATACGGAGGCAAAGATTATGACACCGACAGTCAGACGGCTGCACATGTGGTATGGCATATTTCTTGCAGTATTCACGATTATTGTAGGAATATTGTTCATATCACAGGCTGCCGACATTTATTACAGCGGCGTCGGATACTCGCGTGAGCTCGTGGTCGAGCGATGCACGGCGATAGCCGCTCCGTTCTGGATATGGGTTGCGGCGGTAATCGCAGGCGGAATTATCTGGACGGTCTTCCCAGAAGACGAGAAAAAGTTAAAGCGATTGCCTGACGCGCGCGGCGATGCCGAAAGATTTTATAAGCTTGCGGCGAAAGAGAGCGACAAGCCAGGCTTCGATGAGGCGGCTCAGGCAGTTGCCCGCGACGCAAAGATAAGAAAGATTTTATGGCTGAGCTGCATGGGCGTGTGCCTTGTGTGCGCAGCCGTGGGAATGGCGTTTTTGTTCAACCTCCCCTCCTATCCTTCCGACCCCAACGATGCTATTTTAGGGCTCGTGCGCAGCGTATTGCCCTGCGTTCTCGTTGCTTTTGCCGCATGTATCGGCGCGACGATTTACGACGGCATAGCCGCAAAAAAGGTTCTTCCCCACGTAAAAAAGATGCTTGCCCTCGGGGGGCGCTCGCAGGAGCAGGCACAACCGGGAAAGATTGCGCTCGTGCTGCAATCGCCAGTCACCCTTCTTATTGTAAGAATAGCCATTATTCTAGTTGCTATTGTATTTATTGTTTTAGGCGTATTCAACGGCGGAATGAACGATGTTCTTATTAAGGCAATCAATATCTGTACAGAGTGTATCGGAATGGGGTGAGGCTAATGAAAAATTTTTTGATTAAAACAGGCGGATTTTTTAAAAAAATCGGTCTTTGGATAAAAAACCATGCGCCGACGAGGCGGAGAATTATTCAACTCTATGCAGCATTACTCACAAATGCAAATATAAAAGGTCTTTTTTCGGGTATGCTCTATGGCGGAGGAACAAAAAATGTGTGTGTTCCCGGACTAAATTGTTATTCATGCCCAAGCACCGTTGCTTCTTGCCCCCTCGGAGCCTTGCAAAATGCGTTAGCCGGTTCTGGGACAAAAACACCGGTTTATATTTTAGGCATACTTGCACTACTCGGAATAATGTTGGGAAGAGTTATATGTGGTTTTCTTTGTCCTACCGGGCTTATACAAGACTTACTCTATAAAATAAAGACACCAAAGTTAAAGAAAAATAAAATAACGCGTATACTTTCTTATTTCAAGTATGTGCTTCTTGTCGGCCTTGTAGTTGCAATTCCCCTTGCGTATATGTTGCAGAATACTCCTGTTCCCGGGTTCTGTAAATATATCTGCCCGTCAGGGACACTTGGTGGAGCGATACTCCTGCTTTTAAACCCTGCAAACGCTTCGTACTTCGATATGCTGGGAGGGTTATTTACATGGAAGTTTGCTGTTCTGATCGTCATTCTAGTGGCGAGCGTGTTCATTTACCGCCCCTTCTGCCGCTTTATATGCCCCCTCGGCGCAATTTACGGCTTCTTCAATAAAATTGCGCTACTCGGCGTTAAAGTCGATAAAGATAAATGTACCGACTGCGGACTGTGCGTTGCACACTGCAAAATGGACATAAAGCACGTAGGCGATCATGAATGCATAAATTGTGGTGAATGTATTAAGGTTTGCCCCACGAAAGCAATTGTTTGGAAGGGCTCTTCGATATTTGTAAAGCCCAACGATATTGAAAACGATTTAGCTGTAAAAGTTCCCCTGACAAACTTTGTTCAGCCTGTTGCGGCAGGTGCAGGCGGCGAGGGCGACAGCGTTGTCCTTTCGCAGGCGGCTGAATTACGAACGCCAGTCACGTCTACGGCAGGCGCACCAGCCGCGCCTATGCGCAAAATCTACCGCAAAAGACCTTACATAGGGCCCAAAGGACAGCAGATATTAAAAATTGTTGCAGTTGTACTTGCTTCCTTATTGCTTGTTGGAGCAATTGTATATTACAATTTCTTTGATTCAAGCGCAAGGGAAAGAATTGTAATAGCCGTCGGCGAAGATTGTCCCGAATTTTCAATACCTATATTAAATGGCGAAGAAGGCGACACTTACGAACTTGAAGATTCCCGAGGAAGAATTACAATCTTAAACTTCTGGGGAACATGGTGCGGCCCGTGCGTGCGCGAATTACCGGAATTTGAAGAGATTGCAAATAACTATGCTGACGACGTAACGGTTATTGCCATTGGAGATTATTACGAGTCACGCGAAACCGTACTGAATTTCATTCCGAGCGAAATAGGTTCACAAGGCAAAACAGACTGGTCTGATTGGACGCTTACATTTGCTCACGATGTGGAACAACAAGACGGCTCTTCCGTATATGAACTTCTTGGCGGCGTAAACGCTTATCCGATGACATTGATTCTCGATGAAAACGGGGTAATATCGTTTATCCGTGAAGGCAGTTTATCATATGAAGAACTTGAAAGTCAGGTACTTACTATTTTAAATAATGCTGAATAAACTTTTAAATCGCTTTTTCATTTAATATTTTTGTGCCACTACAATAATTTATTTCATCCCGCCGCAGATAAATTCACTTTATATTTAATTTTCTTTCTTCTCCCTACCCCCATTTTGATTTTGAGCTATTTTTATTATATCTTTATAGGATATAATCAAAAAAGTCCCGTTGCAAAGCAACGGGACTTTTTTGATTATGAAACTTAAGCTGCAACTACCTGAACCGTATAGCTGTATACTCCGAGTTGCGTATCGTACTGCGTATTGTCGAAAGAGTATCCTTCAGGAACATTTTCAAGATGAATCTGATAATACTTATTTTCTTCAATGCCGCTTATTACAGCTGTACCGTTCTCGTCTACAAGAACACCTCTGAGACAGGTTCCAAGTATACCCGCTTCATAGTCATCATATATGCAGAGCTGTACACCCACACCTTCAACAGGACTTCCGTCTTCGTAGGTAACGGTAACAGAAATTGTTCCATCAAAAGCTTCATTAGTATCGCCATTTCCGCAAGCGGCAAGAGCGAATGCAAAAACCGCAAGGCAGGCTGTGAGGCAAAGTAAAATCGCCGCTTTAATTTTTTTCGCCATATTATTATATCTCCTTAAAAATTTTGATTCTTTTTAATATTCTTTTGCGGCGGATTGCTCCGCCGCAAAAGTTTAAATTAGATTGTTATTGCCATTAATCGAAAGTTTCGATGTAGTAGCAAAGCTGCATCCAGGCGTTATCGGTAAGACGGTCTTCAAGTTCCATGAGAATTTGAAGAATTTCAACAATGCGGTCATTAGCAACTACAAATCCATACGAATTCGGGTTTGCAAGAAGTTCGGTCATTTCAGCGGTGAAATCTTGTTTCTGTTCATCGGTGAGAAGATCGTACCTGTTTACGAATTCGCCGCCGTTCTGCTGAATGAACCCTTCCCTCGTGCCGCCTTCGGCAATATACGCGGCAAGCGCCTCATTCCAGCGGGCTTCAAGATAATCGTAATACTTCTTATAATAACCGTTTTCTGTGAAGTCAAAACCGTAGCCTTCGATAACGGTATCAACGCCGTCAATAGTAACTTCAAGTTTCTGGTTTTGCAACCAATTCGTAAGGGGCATTGTGCTGAATGTTGTGCCGTTTGCGACATCGAGATACAGAAGACCATAATCGGTGCCGTCGTCGCCTACAGCATAGTAATTGCCGTCGCTACGAAGCTCAGCTTTTACATACGTATTCAAGAAGATCTCACCGGTTGTTTCGTCATACGAGTATGCATCCGAAGCAGCGGGTCTGATAATAAAATCTTCGTCGTAGAAGGCTATATTTAAATCAAAGCTTCCTGTAATATTGTTATCGGTAAGAGCACATGCAATATAATACGTTTCGCCTGCCGTCAACTGATATACGAGAGAGAAGTTTCCGCCCGTTCCGTTTGAATCAGCTTCCGCAATGTATCGGGGATTGCTTGAATCGCCATAGTTTTCGTCAAACAACCATGCAACTGTACCTACACCGCCTTCACTTACATTGTCGGCGGCAATATTGGATGAAGTAAAGACATAAGCTGACGAAGTTGTAGGCGTAAATGAGAATACTATGCCGCGCGGCGCCTTGGGGAAAGTTTCGATATTTTCATAAGTTCCCATTCCCACTTCGATCGCCGTATCGATAAGCAGACCTGCAATAGGATCGGTTATTTCTTCAGCCGCATTGCCGTACTGACGATAATAACGGCAGATCTCTAACCATTCCTGTTCATTGTCATTCGCATTGGAATTTCCGAGTGCGGCTACAATTTCAACAAGCAAATCTTTAAGTTCCTGCGTTACCGGCGTAAGAGCAACTCCTCCTGAAGAAAGCGAATTCGCCATAGTCGTTACACGCGAATAACGCGCATACCATGCATAATCCTCTATGGTGTCGAAATTTTCATATACAGGCTCGTCATCTACGGTACCGAGGTACTCACCGACAAGGACATACTGAGGAGAATTTTCATCGATATATCCGCCGGCATAGGAATTTCTTGCCGTAATTGCCTGTGTATACAGTCCCGAACCCCAAAGAGTATCATTTATCATTTCGGCAAGGAGATAAGGGCCGTCTGCCGTACCAACATGGTAATAACCATCTTCTTCATTATATACGGGAGTGATATAATCTTCATAATATGCATTGTCAGGATCGGTATCGTTAAGGTTAGTCGCCGCCTGACGAAGCATATTGAGACCTATGTTATTCTCGTTAAGTTCATTGACATCGGTGACGCGCAGATTTGAAATATATGCCGTATCGTCGCCTACGTCACTGCCCGTATCCTTTTGATAGGTAAACGAAAGCGTGTGTTCGGTTCCGTCACCTACAAAAGCATAGCATGTCTCCCAATCGGTTTCCTGAATACCGGAGAACGAACCCATTATCATATTGTCGACAATGGCATATAAAATATCGCTTGTCTCTGTGCTCGTGTTATAATCAAATGCCAGAACTTCACCTTCGGCAAGGTTAAACCTTACGGATACAAGCGACCAGCTTCCGGCATAGCCGGAGTTGGAACTATAAATGCTGTTGCCGTCTTCGCTGACGAGCCAAGGCCAGTTATATTCGCTTGTGTAGTCCCATTCAAAAGTTATGTCTTTGCCTTCAAGGGAATCGGAAGAAATTGCTGCTGCAATATCTTCAATATCCGGGTTTTCTACCGTGGGAGGAGTAAGCTCCCAATCATTGCCTATTTGAGAATTATCATAATCATCTCCGGTGTATCTTTCGAACCAGTTTCTGAATGTGTTTGCATCCGTTATAGACCCTGTTTCGATCATGCAGATCACACCATAACGGTCAATTATGAAATTAGTAGGATAAGCCTGTACGTTAAAAGGAATCGAATATGAGGCCGTATTGCGATCAGATGCGACATCCCATGTCATTTCATACTGTTCTTTAAAGTTAACAACACCTTCTTCTGTATCGCCGGGCAAGTAATAATCGTCGATTGAAATAATTTCTACCACATCATCGAAATCGCTGTAAGCCTGACCCATGGGGCCAACTTCATTTATGCAAGGCTGACATGTAGTATAGAAGAAGTTTATCATTACCATCTCTTTACCTTCGTTAAATGCATCGGCAAGAGTTTTTTCTTCACGAACAATATTTCCTTCTTCATCACGGCTGAGCGCTTCGTAGGTAAAGTTATAAATAACGTCACCCTCTTCATAAACTGTTCCTGCCGGGGCATCCTCCATAATTATGGAACTTGAAAGAGTAATTACGATAGGCGTTCCCGTGAGATCGGTTACATATTCGCTCTGCGTAGGTCTGAAACCTGCGGGGAGAGAATCAGAATCAAGCTCCACATTATATTCCGCAGGGTTAACGTCCTCAAAAACGACCTGACCGTTATCGCCTGTTACGAGAGACCTGACAGTCGTTCCATTCTGAACAAGGCTGACTGCTGCCCTGCTTACGGGATTTTCTGCCGTATCCTGGACAGTTACAGTGTAGTCTATGGGGCCTGTCGGCGTATCTGCTCCGTTATCGCCACAGGCCGCGGCAAAAACGAGAGAAACTGCCAGAAGCACACCCATAAACACGCTTAGAAGCTTCTTCATAAAGTCCTCCGAAAATGTATTATTTCACGCCGGGTATATAAACGGCGTTCCGCCTTTCAAGAATATCGGCGGGATAAAATGAAACCAAATTTTTTGTGATTATTTTATCACAATGAAAGTGTAAGCACAACAAAATAAAGTTATTTTATTTATTGTATTTAATTATAACAAGCAAAATTATAACTTATTGTTAGAAAGCAAAATCAGCCGCGCATGCCAAAATACATTAATACAAGAACGCATACAAAAACGACGATAAAACATAAAAAATACGGCATAAAGTGCATGAATACACCGCGATAAATGGCGCGCCTCTCTTTTTTACTGAGATTAAGCGCGTTGATTTCGTCGCGCCGCTTGCGATCCTGTTTAGTTTCGTAAGGGCCTACGCCGTCCATGTCGGCAATAACTCTGCCATCGTCGACGAAAACAGATTTTTCTTTCTTTTGCTTATCTTTCACATTTTCACCTTAATCTTGGGGATAGAGATGACATGCAACCATATGCCCGTTGCCGTAGTCCTTGAATTTAGGTGCAACTTCTTTGCAGATGTCCATGCAATGATTGCAACGGGTATGGAATTTGCAACCCTTGGGCGCATTGATGGGACTGGGAATGTCGCCGCTGAGAATTATGCGGTTGCTGTGCCTGTCCGGGTCGGGAATGGGCACAGCCGAGAACAACGCCTCCGTGTAGGGATGCATGGGATTATCGAAAATATCCACGGTCGACGCATACTCAACAAGACTGCCGAGGTACATAACTCCAACCTTATTGGAGATGTGTTCGACAACCGAAAGGTCGTGCGAAATGAATATATAGGTGAGCCCCATCTTCTCCTGCATGTCTTTGAGAAGATTGATAATCTGCGCCTGAATTGACACGTCGAGCGCAGATACCGGTTCGTCGCAGACGACGAAACGAGGCTGCAATGCAAGCGCTGTTGCAATGCATATACGCTGACGCTGACCGCCCGAAAACTCGTGAGGATAACGCTCGTAATAGTGGTAAGGCAAACCACAGCTTTTCATCACTTCGAGAACATACTCTTTAAGCTGTGATTTTGGCACGAGCTTATGCTGTGCCACAGCTTCGCCTATTATATCGCCCACGGGCATACGGGGCGACAGACTTGAATAGGGATCCTGGAATATAATCTGCATCTGGGGGCGAAGTGCATTCATTTCAGCTGTTTTAAGCTTGTTTATATCTTTTCCGTCGAAATAAATTTCACCACCCGTCGCAGTTTGTAAACGAAGAATTGTTCTTCCGAGAGTTGTCTTGCCGCAACCGGATTCGCCGACTATACCGAGAGTCGTTCCTTTTTCTATTTTAAACGATAGATCGTCGACCGCTTTTAAATATGAAATGGTTCTTCCGAAAAAATCCTTTTTTGCGGGAAAGTATTTTTTTAGGTTGCGGACTTCGAGGAGAGCATTGGGATCGAGAGGTTCAGATATCTGAGTTGACACCTCTTCTTCTTTGATGTTTTCATCGGACATTTGTGAGGCAATGACGTCTTCCGAAGCCGTGCCGCCGATGTTTTCTTCCATGAGATTATCACTCATCAGCATTACCTCCTTTGTTCTCCTGCCCCTCGTAAAGATAGCACGACACGCGGTGCGTAGGCGAAACCTGAATGAAATGAGGATATTCGCCGTTGCACTTTTCTATGCATCGGTCACACCTCTCTTTGAAGTAACAATAGTCGGGCATATCTATGGGGTTAGGCACCTGACCGGGAATGTTGTAAAGCCTTTCAACTTTACGCTTTACAACCGGCTTGCTCTTTTGCAGACCTATCGTGTAGGGATGCAGAGGATTGTGGAAAATTTCTTCGGTCGTGCCCGCCTCGATGACTCTGCCCGCATACATGACGACTACATAATCGGCCATTTCGGCGATGACACCGAGATCGTGTGTAATGAGCATGATCGAACCGTCGATCTTATCCTTTATTTCGCGCAGAAGATCGAGAATTTGCGCTTGAATGGTAACGTCGAGAGCCGTCGTTGGCTCGTCGGCAATTATAAGGCGGGGATTACATGAAAGTGCGATAGCAATCATTACGCGCTGACGCATACCGCCCGAAAGCTCGTGCGGGTAGCAACGATATACACGCTCGGGCGCGGCAATGCCTACGAGTTTAAGCATCTCAATGCTGCGCGCCTTTGCCTCTTCCTTTGTGCATCCCGTGTGAAGCAAAATCATCTCGTCAATCTGATAGCCGATGCGGAAAACCGGGTTGAGGCTTGTCATGGGCTCCTGGAAAATCATGGCAATCTGCTTGCCGCGAATTTTCTGCATTTCGCTCATGGGCATTTTTGTTATGTCGTAAGCCTTATCGCCGAGATTGAAGCGGATAGAACCGCCGACAATCTGACCTTGGGGCGCCTGAACGAGCTGCATGAGCGAAAGGCTTGTTACAGACTTTCCGCAGCCCGACTCGCCGACGACGCCGACAGTAGCGCCCTTGGGAATAGAGAAGGTTACGCCGTCAACCGCCTTGGAAACGCCTGCGTCGGTAAAGAAATATGTATGAAGGTCGTCAAACTCAACAATGTTATTTTCGTCCTGCATCTGGCAGGTATAAACGCTTTCGTCGACGTTCTTGACCCTCTTCTTCTTTTCATACTCGCGCATGGCGCGCGCATTGCTCTTTGCAATCTCACGCGATTCTTTTGCGGTGAGGTAGTGCGCATTGCCCTTACGCGAAGGCTTTTTTACATTGCTCCCGTCGGAGCTTTCGGATTGAGTTGTATTGCTTTTTTTGAATAACATTTTTACTCTTACCTTTTTGCTTTAGGGTCGAACGCGTCGCGCAGACCGTCACCGATAAAGTTGAAACCGAGGACTGCAAGAACAATGCAGAAGCCGGAGGGAATCCAAATCTGTGCATAGCTTGCGTTTGCAAGGTTGGAAACGTTTGTGGTTACGTCGTTTATCATACCGCCCCACGATGCACTCGTCAAAGGCACGCCGAGACCCATATACGAGAGCGATGCTTCGGTCAGTATTACCGAGCCGAGACCGAGGGTCATCGAAACTATAAGCTGAGGTATGACGTTGGGAACGAGGTGTTTAAAAATCTTACGGGGAGTAGAAAGTCCCCTCGCCGTGGCGGAAACCATGAATTCCTGCTCGCGCAGGGTCAAAATCTGTCCGCGGACTATTCGGGCAACGCCCGTCCAGCCTAGTAGTATCAGAACAGCCATCATAAAATATATCTGGAAGTCTGCATCCACTCCCGCGCCGTTTAAGACCGAACCGATAATAAGCATTATCGGCAGCGACGGTATACAACTGAAAATATCGATAAGTCGCATTATGAGCGTATCGACCCATTTGCCGAAATAACCGGCAATTCCGCCGAACACGACGCCTATTATCGTCTCCAAGATGACGACCATAAGGCTTAAAGTCAGCGAAGTTCTGCCGCCGTACATAATGCGCGTTAAAACGTCGCGCCCGTACTGGTCGGTGCCCAGCCAATGTTCAGCCGAAGGAGAAGCCAAGCCGTCAATGCCCATAGGGCTTCTGTCGATCTTCCATACGGAGAAAGACTCTCCCGTCGTTTCATCTACGACGACAATTTCGCTGACCGTTATGTTCATGCGGTCGGTAACGTTATCGACAGTAGATTCGGTGTAGGGCGAAAAAAGCGGGCCAATCCAGCAGAACGCAAAGAGGAAAATAATTATAGCCAGACCGATAACCGACAATCTTGAACGGAAAAATCTTTTTAATACCAGCCTTGTGGGACTGAGCGTTTTTACACTGTCGGCAAGGGACATCTCCTCTTCGGGTTCGGGAGAGGGCTCGGGGGGTAAATTCTCTTCGGCAGCTTCGGCTTCAAACTGATATACTTCGCCGATTTTGCTTTGATTGTTGATATCTTCCATCAGCCTTCTCCTATTTTGTGATTTTGACGCGAGGGTCAACTACTACATACATAATATCCGTGAGCAACATGCTTATTACCGTGAGGAATGCAATAAATACATTGTAACCCATGACGAAAGGAATATCGCCTGCGTTCATGGCATCGTAAGCAATTTTACCTATACCGGGTATACCGAAGAAATCTTCGAGTATCATAGACCCTCCGAAAAGTCCGGGCAAAATGCCAGCGAGCACGGTCACCATGGGAATCATGGTATTTTTGAACGCATGCTTATACACTACCGCATTTTCGGAAAGACCCTTTGCGCGTGCAGTGCGGATATAGTCGGCATTGAGCACTTCGAGCATGTTAGTACGCGTGTAGCGCATTACAGAGCCGATGCTGAGAACCACCACGACAAATATCGGCAGAACGAGGTGCCATGCCTGGTCGATGAACAGCTCCCACCACGTCGGGTTGATAAGACCGCTCGATTGCAGACCGAGAGACGTATCGAACCACCCGAGACCGAATGCAAAAACACGCACTACGATAGCCGAGAAGAAGAACGTGGGGAAAGAGATGCCTATCATCGTAAGGACGGTGGTTGCATAGTCGAACGCACCGTACTGTTTGACCGCTGCACGTATGCCGAGAAACACAGCCAGAGGGAAATACAATATCAGGCTGAACAACGTCAGCGCAAACGAAATCCACATGTGATCGGCTATGACGGAGGTAACCTCATCACCATAGACAAATGATGTGCCAAAGTCAAAAAGTATTGCGCCGTGCGAACCCGTTTCGGCACTGCCGAACAGCCACTTGAAGTAGCCGACAACGGGGGTATCGCTCAGACCATAGATTTCCATGAGCTGAGCGATCCTCTCCTCCGTCAGTTCAGAGTTGGGATTTGCGGTAAATGTTCTGGTTACATAGTCGCCGGGCATCATTCTGAGCAGCATGTAAATTATAAAAGATACACAGAACAGAATGAGTACGCCGAGCAACAATCTTTTTATTACATATTTAACCATTGTTGCTCCGTTTGTACATTATTAACCTTCGATAAAGCTTACCTTCCAGATTTCGGAAAGAGGGCTTGCATAAGGCGTAGGTTGTCCATAAAGAGTGCTGCCGTCAATTTTTGTATTGTTGTAGACATACATGTCGCTGCGCTGATAGATGGGAAGTTCTACGGCAAGCTCCATAACCAAATCGGATGCTTCGCGATAGATTCCGCGGCGGCTTGACTGTGCTGTATATTCACGGCCTTCTTCGATGAGAGCATCAAGCTGGCTCATAATGTTTGTTTCTATGGGATACTCTGCGGGTGCTTCAAGTATAGCGTCATAGCCCCAGTTGAGAACGGAGGTTGCACGGCTTTCGCTGTGGTAAACCTGATACATATCGGGGTCTACAGAGGACGACCACGCAGCCGCCCAGATTGCAAGACCGCCGCTGGCGAGCTTGTAGAGCGCGCGAGCATCAGTTACAAGCGTAGCCGATATTCCGTTTGCTTCAAGGATATTAATTGCATTAAGGAATGTATTAGTTGCAGGGTGATCCCTTGTGTCACCTGCAATGGTGAAGGTAAATTCGAGGGGCTGACCATCTTCATCGTACCAACGGTTATTTTGATAGGTGCATCCTCCATCATAGAGCAATTCGCGCGCCGTTTCAAAAGTTCCGTCATACCCGTAATAACTTTCAGGGTTCCATTCGCGCACACCTTGATCATTGTTATATACCCAGCTTGTAGTTGAGAAGCAACGATAAACGGGTTCCGAGAATCTCTCGGGATAATAGCTCTGAACAAGATCAATATTCATAACCGTCATTAAAGCGCGGCGGATATAAATGTTGGGAATGAAGCTTGCATTGAAACCTATATAACCATAGCCTGCGGACTGCACGGTGACTTCGGAAAGCGAAGGTGTGCTTGCAACGGTATTACTGTTATCTGTAGTTGCCTGAGGATCGGCAAAGTCGACAGAGCCGCCCTGCAAAGAGGTCATGATCTGTGCAGAAGAGATAACCTTATACTGAACGTGCTTTATTCTGGCGTTGTAAACTTCCTGTTGGTTGCCGCCGGTAGTTACATAGTTGTCGTTGCGGATAAGGTAAACAATGTTGTTGCTGTTGAATCCATCAGAAACCGTTTGCCAGCTGTCCTGCGACGCCTGCGTCTGGTTGCCGTTTTCATCTACTTCCCAAAGCAAGGTCTGGTCGTTTATAGTCGATGCCTGATATACTCCCGCTCCCACGGGAACACTGTTGCGGCTCCTTACATAATCCATAAAGGACTGCGAAGAATATTCTACGCCAAAGTTTGCCTCGTAATTTTCATCAGCCATTGCTGCGGCGTTGAGTTCGGGCGTGGTGTAGTAATGCATGGGTGCAACGGTGAATGCAAAGTTCCATTTTGCGCGGGGGTCAACACCGTTGATGGTTATCTGCAACATGTCGTATTCACCTTCGGCATACTGCGTTTCACCGTCAAATTCCGACGCATCGAGAATTTTTATGCCGGAAATGCTTTCGACCATGTTTCTGCCACCGTTATACTCGCGCACGGCGCCATAGTAATATTCCCTGTCCTCTGCGGCAAAAGTTGTCTGCATATTGTCGCCGGTGGATGTATACGCATTAGAGAGAATATTGCTTACGCTTGAATCGTCAGCGCAGAGCGCCTCATAAGCAAATTCTATAGCGGCAGATCTGCCGGCAGCGTCATTTGTAAAGCTCAGGTTTTCGTTGCCCATCCAGTCGATGATATATTTGCCGTTTTCATCCCTGTCGTAAATGATAACGCCGCCGACAGTACGATACTGACGCTGAATGAGACCTATCTCATAGAAGAAACCCTGCCAGGTCTGCGAGGAATCGAAGGGATAATCTTCCTGATAAGTAGTCATATCGATTCCATTGTAGACCGTGCCGAGATCCTCGCGGAACTGATCTTTAACAGCCTGAATGTCTTCCTGAATGTCCTCTTCGCCGTATTCAACATACTGTGAAGCAAGGTCGGCGCCTTCGTTTTCCTCATCGAAGGTTTGAAAAAGATTGAGTCTGTTGGTGTTATAAGTACTTACGTAATTTCGCCATACACTGCCGCTCAAATTAGGATTGACGTAAGCGCTTACAGCATTTGCGCGCAATCCTGCGAGCGTTGAATAAGTTGAATTGATTGAATCAAGGGAATCGTCAGTAGCATTCGGATCCTGAGCCTGATAAGCGGCGAGCCCCTGAATATCGGTTGAATAAAGCGTTGAAGAACCCGTATAGTTGGGGTCGAGATACATGTAGAGATTGAACAACACGTCGTGTGCGGTGAGAGGCTGTCCGTCGGAGAAAAGTATATCATTTTTGAGAACCAACTGATATACCGTGTAACCGTTAGACGAACCATCGGGAGTAGGCGTACCATCCGCACGATACGATGTTTCATTGTAGTCGAGTGTTACCACGGGCTCGTTTACACCGTAAGTGACATTTTCGCCAGCATCGTCAGAGCCGAGCATGGATATCTGCGTCTGACCGACGATTGCGCTGTCGTATGCGGATGTTGCAAAGAAAGGATTGAACACCCCGTCAAGGTCGCCCGTACTCAGATTGAGAACGGTGTCCTCATTGCTGATTGTGCTGCCGCCGCATGCAGGGACAAAGGGCAGAGCTAATGCAACCACCATTCCTGCACAGGCAACTTTCAGCCATTTTGATTTCATAATATGTCCTCCTGTTTGTTTTGTATAAATAGGATAAACTTTTAAAAGTTAAACTTTTTTAAACCAAGTATATTAAGTCGTCCTCAGTTTCGCCGTTGAAAGTAACATCACCCGTAACCGTCTGATTTTCAGCCTGCTCTATCCAATAAAGATTATTGTCTTCTGCAAGCTGATATGCGAATTTATCTACGCCTTCAAAAGAACTGTTAATGACAGTTATAGAGCACCCTTCAAGCACGACATCCGTGAACGTTCCGTCACCGAATGTGCTTGCAAGCAACGCAATATTTTTAACCTGAGTTGCGTCGATTGATGATGTTGGATTGCAATAGACTGTAAGTTCAACGTTTTCAAACGTAATATCGTCGACAATACCGTTCATAACGCCAAACATAGAATAATTGCTGGCTTCAACCCCGTTTCTTACTTCGTCGACAACCCAAACATTGGAAATAGTATAACCATTACCGTAAATTATTCCGTTGAACTCATCGAGGGCGTGCCACTTATAAGAGCTTGTATAATCGGATATAATGTCCGACTCAACATATTGCTGACCGAGGTCGATATCTTCTAGCAGATACCAATTGCTGTCCGATTGAAGAGTGAACGACCGCCCGACAGTTTCCTGCGTTACAAAGGTGAACTGACCTTCGAGAACGTCGGCATATAATGTAAGGTCGGTCACGTTTTCGGGATAAACTGCGTTGTCGACAGAAAATTCGACGCGTTGCCCATCTTCGCCAAGCCAGTAGAAGCCCGTCGGAGTATAGGTTGTTGTGACCTCGGTATCTCCCACCACTTCGGTGTGGGTCAATCTCAACAAGCTACGGTTTATCGTATCGGCGCGCAGAGAATACACGCCTTCGTCGTTAGTATTATAAAACCTTGAAAGAATCGAACCGGGTTGCGTTATATCCCAGGTCTGGAAATTTACTTCTTCGCCGTCGATAATCGCATTAAGATATAGGAGGTCGTACCTTTCCCATATGGCGCGAAGAGTAATATCCTCGGTTACTCTGTCTGTCGAAAAGTTCCAGGGCCGTGTCTGTTCACTGCCGTCCTCTCCCTCTTCCACCAGTTCCCAGCCGGTAAGCTGATAATGTATGCGGGTGGGGCGGCTGACGATATTGAGCTCACCCATTCCGCTGGGCCAATAGCCGGGTTCAACAGTCAAAGAATTGTACTGCACCAGAACATACTGCGTCGTTGCCGAAGAGTTTGTGGCAAAAGTGCCGCCGTTGGCGTCGTAAGTTACCTGATAATCGAACCCCTGTTCTCTGAGCTGGTCTTCCATATCAGAGGATGAACAAGCCGAAAGCGTGCCCGCGCAAACTGCGGTGACTATCAGCAGAAAGAGCACGATTAAAATGTTGCGCTTTTGTGCCTTATTGATTTTCAAGGCTTAAACCTCCCGTTATTCTGCGGCGGGTCGCCGCGCTGATTTATTGCACTGCATCAATAAAATTAGTTGTATTTATTATAAGGTATAAAAGGCTTATAGTCAAGCAATAGCCCCGCCGTCTGCAATTTTTCACTTACAGACGGCAGCTTGTTTGCCTTAAACAACTATTGCAATTTTAATTGTTTCAAAATCCGAATTGCCGAAACGATCGGTCGCGCGGATAATTATATTATAAACTCCGCAGATCGTCATGTCGTAAATTCCGTTTTCACCCTCAACAACAGTTCCTACCTGAGAGGAACTGTCTGACGTCTCGCCGTCCTCGGGAGTAATGCGCCTTACGGAATCGATTGAAAATACTATATCCTCCGCTGCCGTCGCATTGTCGGTTGCGGTTACGCCGCACGACAAAACAAATTCGAGAAGATTTGTCTGCGCAGACATCTGCGACGAGCTGAATTTGAGCGCGCTTTGAGAAATTTCAATAACAGGCGCCCTCATATCCGCGGCAAGGAAGGAAAGCGAAGAATACGTTTGCGAGTAAATATCGACATATGTCGGCATTGCGTCATTTTCTTCGTCGTACCATTTACTTGTCACATCATAAGAAGGAGTTCCGTCGGCGACAAATATTACCAGGTCGCTCGCACAACCGTCGAATGCGCCCTCACCTATTTGTGCGGCATCATCCCCGGAAAGACCCGCAAACAGAATGACAGTACGGAGAGACGTGCAATCTGAGAATGCATTTGCACCGATTTGATTTATGCGCGAATTTTCGGGGGCATTGACCGTAACAGTTACGAGGGACACGCAAGCTTCAAACGCATTTGCACCTATCGATGACGTTACCGAGGGAAGGACAATACTTTCAAGCGATGCGCAACCGCTGAATGCGCCCTCCGGAATAACCGAAAGAGACAAACCTGTAAGGTCAAGCGTAGTGAACGCGCAATTTTCAAATGCATATTGACCAAGAGTTCTGACCCCGGCAACTGAAACCTCTTCAAGCGAGGTGCAGCCGCTGAACGCATACGCACCGACTTCGGTTACTGATGAAGGAAGCGAAGCGGACGATAAAGCCGTACAACCCTCAAATGCGCTTTCTCCTACCGAATTAAGCGGCGCAGCAGAGAAGTTTATGTCTGCAAGATTGACGCAACCGGCAAACGCTTGCGCGGGAATAGCCGAAAGCCTGCTGCCGTTGGCAAACGTTACCGAAGTTATCGTTAAGTTGTCTGCAAAGACCCCCTCTGCCATCGTCGTCACCGACGAAGGGATGGTTATGCTCGCAGAACTTCCTCTATATCCTATCAGAACGCGATTTTCACCGTCGAAGTAAACAAGACCGTTTTCAGCGACCGTTCCGACAGAACTGCCTGCAAATGCGCCCTCTCCTACAAATTTAACATACTTGCCGCCCGCAAAACCGGAAAGAGCCGTACAACCGCCGAATGCGTTTGCGCCGATATATGTCACGTTGTCGGGCAAAGTAACCGATGTGATTTCAGTATTGCCGCTGAATGCACTTTCAGCGACAGCCGTAACAGGCATTCCGTTGTAAGTTGAGGGTATAATTAACTGCGTTTCTGAACCGGAAAAACCGGTAACCATATATCCGGGCGTAACCGAACTAAGAACAAACTCAAAGTTTTGAGTATTGCCCGCAGGCGCCAAGGATAAATCGCGATTGAATGTCGCATCAGTCAAATCATAAACAGTGCCGTCTGCCGAAACAAACGAAGTAACATCATACCCGTAGAATTCAGAGATCTCAGCAAGCTGCCCGTCGGAAACTCCCTGCATTTTGGGCACGAAGATTACGAGCTGATTTTCATCATCAGCAAAAGTCAAGGCAACATAGCCTGCCGCTCTCGTCCATTGCGCATATAATGTCAACGCGCTGTCGCTGTGAGGCAAATACTCGCCGACAGGCTGCATACCCACAGCATCGAGCGACCAGCCGCCAAAGATATAAACGGGCGACTCCCCTTCCTCCACGAAAGCAGAGTTTACCGTACTTTGGAAATTTTCGACTATACCGTCGTCGGGGATTTCAGCCCCTTCATTGCCTGTCCCGGTTGCCGTGTCTTGCTGACCTGATACAGGGCTGTTGAGGTCGAACGTAATTTGAACATTCTGTGAAAGCGCGTGCCATGCAGCATAGATTGTAGCGTCACTGTCAAGCACCCCGAAAGTATACGGCTGTGTTAAACTTTCGTCTGCAAACCAACCGTCGAATACATAATTTTCTCTTACAGGGTCTGCGGGTGCAGATACGTCAGTACCTTCTTCAACGACAATGCTCTCTATCGCATCGCCGCCGTTGGTTTCAAACGTAAGCGTATAAAGCTTTACCCATTTTGCATAGACGGTGATATCCGAAGCCAGCATTGTGTTGGCTTTAAAGATAAATTCTTTGGAATACTGAGCATCCCAATACCAGCCGTCAAAGCGATATCCATCCCTCTGAGGATCGGCGGGGCGGGAAAGATACTCGTACGCAGTATACTGCTGGGCCTCTACCGCCGAGCCTCCGCAGCTGTCGAACGACAGAGTGTACAGTTCGACCGCGCCCCATGCGGCGTATAGAGTTACGTCTGAAGAGGGCGAAAACTGCGCGGGCGCGCGTTGGTTGAGTTCGGCATCGAGATACCAGCCGTAAAAATAGCTTTCACCATTATTATCGGTTATATAGTCGTCGAGATTAATCGACTGTCCTGCGGCGACGTCAACAGACGCCACTGCAGAACCGCCGTTTGAATTGAATGTTACAGTATAAACACTATCGCCATCGCTGCCCGTGCCGGGAGTATCGCCGCCGGAATCATTTCCGCAGGCAGCAAGAGCAGCTGCCGAAAGGGACATTCCGATTGCCAATGCAGATATCAGAAAAAATCTCTTATTCACGGTTCTCATCCTCCTTTTCACGGATCTCGTCTTCATTGTGCAACGAATTGTTAACTGTATTTTTCTTGCGCAGTCTGAGAACGACAATTACAGCTGCAATTATTATCAGAGCACCAACGCCGCCGCAGATACCGCCTATAAGTCCGCCGTTTGCACACGACTGACCGTCGGAAGGCGTTTCAGGTTCGGGCTGATCAGTATTACCGCTGAGCTCGTTGATTCTTTCAACTGCCGCATTGAGCTTATCGACATAATCGGCAATAAACTCCCTCTGTCCGTTGCTCATCATTCTGTAATCGGTGTACATTTGATTGACCGTTGTCGCATCATCGAGCGTAAGAGCATCGACATCAAGAGCGATCAGCCAATCGAGCAGTGCCTGCGTGCCGCTTTCGATTCTTTCTTCTGAATATTCTATCGAATAGAAGAAATATTCATAGAGCACCGAATCAAAGCCCGTAGCGTTCTGAGGAATTATCATGTTGTTGAGCAAATAGCCAACCGCCTCGCTGAAATTGTAATACAGCGCAATGAAAGAAGCTGCATCTTCGTCGCTGTAATTTGTTTCGAGCGTGGGAGCCGTAAGACCGTTGAAAATAAACAGAGGATAAAGCTCGGGGTCGATAGTGCCGGTTATACTGCCGTCTATTATAAGGCTTCTGCCCATATAATAGAATGCATACGCGCCGATGGAGCGCACGGAAGCAGGCAGTTCGACCGCATGAATATCATCGCAGTAAGCCATTGCCCAATCGCCTATACGGCTTGTGCCGTCGAGGACGACGAAAGGCGTCGTGTTATCGCCGGTACCGTTGAGCACAATGCCGTTGGGAACAGCAACAAGCTCATAACTGCCGTTTGCGAGAATTTTATACAGTCCGCCGTTTTCATAATCGGCAAAGAATACAGGGTTGTTGCTGTCGACATCGATTTCGACGAGGTTAGCGCAACCGGCAAATGCAGGAGTGCCGATAATTTCAAGAGATGCGGGAAGCGATATACTGGTTATAAGCGAATTATAGAACGCGCCGCCACCGAGACCGACGAGTTTATCGCCGATTTCTACCGAACGTATGCTGCCCGTCTGGCTGTCGCCGTCTTCATCCTGCGTGGGAACATAGAATGCCGAAGCATAAATCTGTTCAACGTTAGGAAGATTGAGCGAACGAAGATTGATACAATTATAGAACGCAGAGTTGCCTATTTCTACGGCATCTGTAAAATCACCGTCGGATACAGCCGTGCCATAGAAGCTGCGGGCATCAAAATATTCAATGCCTGAGAGCTCAATGTCGCGCACCGCACTGCCTTCAAACGCGCTGACGCCGACATAGGACATGTCCTCGTCTACCGTTACTGTTGTAAGGGCGGTTGTGCGATAGAACGAATAATCGCCTATTCTCTCGATGCCGGAAAGGTCAATCTGAGAAAGAACGGTATTACCGGCGAAAGCATAGTCGCCTATACTCTCAATCGAGGAGGCAAGACTAACTTCGGAGAGGTAGTTGTTGCTGCCTATCGTTGTGCCGTCTGTTATAGCAAATGCGTAGTTACCTACAACCTTTGCTCCGTCGCCGAAAGTAACGGATGTGAGACCGTCATTATTGGCAAAAGCATAGTCGCCCATCTCTTCAAGCGATGCCGACACATAAACGCTTCGAAGCAGTTCGCATCCTTTAAACGCGCTCTCGCCAAGCGAAATAAGGCTGTCGGGAAGTCTGACCTGTGAAAGGCTGATGTTGTTTTCAAATGCGCTGACACCTATTGAAGTGAGACGCGCATTCGATGCAAACGTAAGCGACGAAAGATTTTCATTGCCATAGAAAGCATAGTCGCCTATACTCTCGACATTTCTGCCGACCTCAAGCGATTGAAGAGCCGTACCATAGAAAGCATAATCGCCTATCGAAGTTACGCTGTCGGGAATCTGTATCCGTGTAAGCGAAGAGCAACCGCGGAACATTCCTTCGGGAATAGAACTTATATCGCCGAGGAAAATTACAGATTCAAGATTTTCGCAATAAGCAAAAATATCCTCACCGAAAGTAGTTACACTTGCAGGAATGACTACGCTTACAATACCCGTACCCGCAAACGCAGCCGAACCGATCTCTGTCACGCCGTCCGCAATGACGAGCGTCATGCCGTCGAGCGAAGAATTGTTTGCATAGGACTGATCGCCTATGACAGTCATTCCCTCGCCGATAGTAACCGTATTTCCCTGGGTACTTACCGGATATGCCGGGGGAACAAGTACGGCGTTGCCATTCTTGTCGGTTATCATGGAGTAACTGCCGTTAGTAACGACATTATAATATTCGCTTGCATCGGCGAGAGAAATCGAAACAAGGCTGTTGCAGCCGCGGAACATATCCGCACCGAGGTTTGTCAGCCTTACGTCGCCGCTCAGCATAACCTCCGACAGAGCGCTGCAATTCTGGAATACATAATTGCCTAACGTCGTCACGCCAGAGGGGAGTTCGATTTGTTCAAGCGAAGTGCAGTTTGCAAAAGCGTAATCGCCGATGGATGAGAACGAGCGGTTAAACGTTACCGTCGTAAGCGAAGGACAATTTTCAAACGCACGCGAGCCTATTGTATTGAGCGAAGAATAATTGCCGTCCACATACTCAAATGTCACGCTTTCAAGTTCGGGCATACCGGCGAATACAGCGTTGCCGACATATGAACCATAATAGGTAACGTTGCGGATTCCCGTACCATAGAACATATACGCGCCGAGAACCGTATTGACATCGAGCATAACGCCGGTGATGTCGGAGCAGCCATAGAACACGCTCATTCCGCTGAAACGCAAATCGCGCAAATCAATTGAACCTTCAAGCGAAACACATCCGCTGAACGCGAAATCATACAGGCCTGTCACACCCTCAAAGTCAATCGTATGAAGCCTTACGCAGTCTCTGAATGCGTCGGATCCGATGACAAGGCTCTGCGATGTCATTTTTGCAGAAGCATTGGCGTAGAACGCATCCCAGTTATATGTGTTCAGATCCGCATCGTAAACAATTCCGCTGCCGCTGTTTTCGCTGGCATCATACCAGTACACCTCTTCAAGATTCTCACAGCCCGCAAACGCATTGTAAGCAATTGAAATGAGCGTGGAAGGAAGATAAATGCGGCGGAGCGATGAATTCTGGAAGCACGAAAGTCCTATCGTCGTAACGCCTTCGGGAACCACAACCGTATCTATATTCGTGTTTTCAAAGAAAGGTCCTTCACGCGTGGCAAGGACATATCCGAGATTTGTAATGCCGAGGTTTGCAGGTATGACAAGCATATTCCTCTGCTCCTGCGTCTGTTCGTCGACATAGGTTTCGGTATATCCTGGGCCGTTATATTCATAGAAATAGGTACTTGAAAGAGTAAACTGCTCGCCGACAGATATCGTAAATGTACCTGTGCTGATGCCCGACATAAGGTATATATCGGCATAACCGGGCTCCTTACAAATAACTGTCGCCTGTGAATTATCGGAAGATATTATTTCAACGACATCCGAATTGCTTGAAGTCCATTGCAGATTTGATACGCTGCTTACGTACCAGGGATTAAACTTGGGATAGAGGACAAGTTCGGTGCCGCTGTCGACTGAAACGCCACCCGAAGTTACGCCGCGCGATGTGCCGAGGGTAAGATTATCATATGAACCTACCGACAGTCCTTCAATAGTAGGCGTTCTTCCCGTACCCTCTACCACTACCTCAAATTCAAATACCCCGTAAGGATCGCCCGAATCGAGAGGATAAGGGAACCTGGCAGAATCGGGAGCATACGCCGTTATCGTTGCCGTACCGGCTGAGACGGCATAAAGTCTGCCGTTCCATACGCGGACTATACTGTCGTCGCTGCTCTCCCAAATGACTTCTTCATACATCGGATCATTTGTGACTTTATTGAAATTGTCAGGCGAAATTTCACCGGTTCGCCTGTTATATGTGAACGTTACCTCTGTACCGCAATCGGGGCAAACAAAATGATTTGAAACATAATCTGTGCCGTTATAGGTTGCGATGATGTCGGTAAACAATGTGCCGGCGGGATATGTCGGCGTGGTGTCGTCCGCAGTTTTCTGCAACACTCTTCCGCTTGAAGCATCATAGTAATAGTCTCCGGCAGAATAAGAATAGCCGTAATGCTCGTCGTATTCAAAACCGCAGGTAGCTCCGTGCGAAAGCGTTGTCGCGCATGAATAGATTGAATAATTGTAAAGGCTTATCTCAAATTCGGCGCCGGTAACCCTTTCGCCCGAAGCGAGAATTACCGAACCGAGATTTGCATCATCCGTAAAATCAAGTTCCGTGCCCGCGTTCATAACAACGGTGCCGCCAGCGAGAGACTGAGTTACCGAATTGCCGGTATTATCAAGATAGGTATACTCGATATCCAGACCGCTGACTTCGGGGAACTGTACAGGAACATAGTATGCAGCCGAATTGAGAGCATAGTCGTCGACGCGCACACCTATAAATTTGCCGTCCTGTCCCTCTACGCCGAACAGATTATCGAGCCAGTCGGTTATTTCAACCGTCACCCTGTTGACCGCCCCGCGGGAACTGTCTACGGGAATTGAATACTCTGTCAACCAGTCGATTTCTCCCGACATGTCATCGGTTGCCCAATCGACATCGTTTTCTGCTTCTGCAAGAGTAAAGAGCTGAACCGATTGAACATAATGATTGTCGTATAAATACAGATCGAGGTATGCATGACGCAAAGTGGGATCGGAAACATCGTATTCAAAACGGACTACATAATCTGTCCTTTCTACAATGGGAGCCTCGTAGTCTACATAGAAAGTAAACTCCTGAGTCTGCTCCTCCGACTGCCTTCCATTGTACTCCATGCGGGTGGTAAAGGTTGCAGTGTATTGGGTATTGTTCTGTAAATTAAGCTCGTAAGGCGAAATTCCTATTTCTGCATACGAAGGCGTGGTTGAATAAGATTTACCAACCATATGCAGAGTATCGGAATAAACTTCTTCTCCCGTAACGCTGTTTGTGACCACAACGTTCATCTCATCAACCGAACGCAGGAGACCGAAGTAAACGGCATAAAACTCGTATACGCCGTAATCGCTGTTGCCGACGGCAATTTTATCTACCATCGACTCGATGCCGCTGTCCGCACCGCCTTCGGTATCGTAAACATACTGACCGAGGGGGATATAAGTTTCGGTTCCCCTGTAATATCTGCCTATAACAACAGATTCATATACAGCGGCAACCGCCTTGTCCTCGTCCTCAATCGCCGTATTATAGCGGTCGGAGCTTACTTCGTAAGTGGTCTTATCGAAAATAGGTGCATCCAGCCAGTTGCCGTAATAAGCGAGATAAGGTATGGAAAGATCGACGCCGTTATTTGTATCTGCATCCGTAAGGGTGATAAAGCCCTCTACATACATGCCGTTTTCAAAATTGGAATCGAGATAATCTTTCTGCGCCGAAGTAAGCGCAATAGAAACCTTTATGGTCACATCCTCGTTGGCGCCGAGGGTTACCACGCCGCTGTCGCTGCGGACGCCGTTAATATAATAAGTCTTTTTGGCGTCGTCAAGCATATACGCCTGCTCGGCAACGGTTATGCCGTCGATAGATACGCTTTCGGTCATAACCCTTGCGCCGAGGGTGTAAGTTTTTGTGTTGGACGACATGTTTTTTACATGGAATTCCATCTCGTAGAAGCCAGTCTTGTCGGGGTCGTCGCCGAGTTCAAGTTTAGGCTTGGAAGTATTTTCCACATATAAATATGCATCTGTGGCAATTGCCTTACTTATGTCGCCAAGTCCTGCACCCTGCCTTCTTACGAAATAAGGAAGTCCGCGCTCATCGTTTATTATTGTAGCGGTGCTCATAAGAAGCTGGTCTACCCTGTCCGAAAGTTCGGTACCGGTAAGACCGTATGTCTGGCTGACATGCTGGCGAAGCAGTGCAACAGCGCCTGCTATATTGGGCGAAGCCATAGATGTACCGCTGTAAATACTATAACCGCCGACTACCGATGAAGTAATCTCGCCGCCGTGAGCCGTAATCTCGGGCTTAATTTTAAGATCGGACGTGGGCCCCCACGACGAGAACTCAGACATGAAAGGGCCTGCTTTGAAGTCCTCGTTCAAAATGATCGTACCCGTACCCATATTTACGAGCGTCTGACCTATGTCTGCCGTCACCGTACAAGTCGGAATTTCCTTACCTGTGCCGAGGGATGCGTTTATGCGGCCCGACATATTGTTGTAAATGATACATGCTACGGCGCCGTATCTGAAAGCTATCCTCTGCTTTTCCTCAAAGTCCGTTTCACCGCGCGATACAACGGCAATGGTGTTGCCTTTTGCGAGTTCGGCCCTCACCGCAGTCGTGTAGTTATAGTCGTAGCCATAACCGGGAACGACTACGAAATTAAATTGCGCTTCGTGCCTGCCGTCGAGCAATTCTGCGACAAAATCGCCCTGCTCGCCCGAGGAATTTGAAGATTCGTTAAAGTATATTGCCGTACCATCTTCAAGCTGAAGGTACGAAGAAAGCTGTCCGGAAATTGAAGCAACCGAGAGTGCGCCTGCATAAGTAGAAGGCGAGCCTACCGTGCCGCTATCGGGATTAGAGGTAAGGTTGGTAGAACCATATGCGCCGTTCTGTGCAGAACTGCCGGAGTTGGACGCAGCGACAACGAGATTTATGCCTGCCTCGTATACTTTGTCGTAAACTTCGTTAATTGCGTTGCCGTCCTCTTCCCTCGAAAAGCCTGCCGAAACGCCGAGCGACATGTTAATAACGTCTACGCCGAGCGTAATGCAGTCAGAAAGTGCGGCGAGAATATCATCTGTTTCGGCGCCGCCCTCCGTTCCATCTTCCTGGTCAGGGAAAACCTTGCAGATGACGAGCTGTGCATCGGGTGCAACACCGATGAAATAAGGATCCTCCATATTTTCAAAAGCTTCACCGTCGTCGGCCGTTACGCTGTCATCCTGACCGGCGATAATGCCCGCAACATGGAGACCGTGCGACGATGACTTAGGGAATACATCGGGATCGTCATCGGCATAGTCATAAGCAAAAGGAACTTTTGCGTTGTAATATACATCGCTGACGGAAATCGTATCACCCTGAGTGGTCGCTGCAAGATCATTGAATTTTTCGGTTACATCTGCCCTCGTAATCTTTTCAACGTCGGGCATAATCTGGAAAGCAGAGTGACTTCTGTCGAAACCTGTATCCAGAATAGCAACAGCCATTCCTTCACCCGAATACTCGATATCGGATGAGTCGTAAATACCCGTGCTGTAAACGCTTACTTCATTTAAAGTAGCTTCGGCCTCGGGGGCTGCATAGCTTTCGGAATAAATGACGTTCTTTACACCATCAATCTTTTCAATGGCGGCGACGTCATCGTCGTCAACGACGAGAGAAACGCCGTTGATTATCGATGTGTAGGAATGGCGGACTTCGTAGTCAATTGAAGCCGAACTGAGAGCTTTTAAAAAGCTATTCTGTTCCGCAGATATTGTTTTAGCGTACTGTCTGCCTTCGGTTGCATTGACGTAATCGGTAAGTTCGGCATAGCGATTACCGAGCGTTTGATCAGCAAGATAAACATCAAGCATGGAATCCGATTGCAGCTGGACTATAATACGCCTCGTGCCGTCGCTGTTGACCTTAGCCTGTGCCGACGACAAAAGGTCGCTGTCCATAAACTGAGTGCTGTCTAGCTGACTGCCGAGAGCTTCGGTTGCGTCGATAACCTCAGCTTTATTTCCCGCATTTGCAACTTTGCTCAGTTCGAGCGGCTTGCTCAGGAGAATTGAAAGCCCGAGGAAAACCGCAGTCAACAATGCGAAGATTGTCATCAAAAGGTTTCTGACTCTTGATTTCACTAAATTTTGCCTCCGTGTTTTGTTTATACGTATGAATACCGCGCGAGCGGATTGATAACCGGGTGAATTGCGATCCGGAAAACATCACAAAAACTCCGCTCTCCATAAAGTTTGAGCAGAATTTTGTGAATAATTTTTCATGCAGTCATTATGCAAATAACCATTCTTGTCGCATAAATACAATTCGTAGATTATTACGCTTACCTATTATATAACAAATCACTCATAAAAAAAAGTATTTTGAGGGTATATTATTAAATTTATCGATAAAAAAAATTTATAATGTCGATTACTTTTAGTTTATTTTCCTGGGCTTTTATGCAAATATTCATTTTTAAATGAATACAAACTCGCTATTTGACATATTTAACGGTTATGAAATAATTTTTAAACAAATATACATATTTTTGTAGTACTTTATTAATTTAAACATGTAGTGAAAAAATTTTTTGCATATTTTTCACATAAAAATATACTCCCGCAAGGCGTAATGAGAGTGCCTTACTCGGTCACCGCAAACGCGGGTCTTATGCGTTTGCTCATCTCGCAAGGCAAAACAGCGCACCGCGCTGTTTTGAGAATACCTTGCTCGACCTCTCCTCCCGTATTATATAATCTGCTCCAAAAAGGGCGGGCTCCATTAAGGAACCCGCCCTTTTTGGAGCAGGCGACGGGAGTCGAACCCGCCGAAATCAGCTTGGGAAGCTGACGCCATACCGATAGGCGACGCCTGCATATTAAGTTGCTTCAATGCCGCATTGCGGCATCAACAATATTACTATAACACAAATAATCGAAAAAGAAAAGCGGAAATGAGCGTTTAAATAAAAAAATTATGGCAACAAATAGTTTAAAGGAGATTACACCATGAACCCTTTTAACGAAAAATGCAAAACCCTTGACAAAAATTTTATACCGATGAAGAAAATGTATCCTAAAAGCTACAATAAAGAACGCACCTCTCCATATACAAAGACCCGCGTGATACTTATGAACGGCACCGAGTTTGAAAGCGCATGGTTTATGCATCAATTCGCACGCCATTGCGATAATCCCGAAATTCTTTCGGCTCTCGCCACGGTTCGCCGACAGGAACAACAGCAGCAAAAGCGTATAAGCTGCCTTAAACCGCTGAACGAAAGTATACTTGAAACGACGATAGGCTATGAACAGCTTGCTGTCGACTTAACTGCCACACTCGCGCGAAACGAAAAAGATGAAAACAACATAAAAGCGCTTAATTTTGCGCTTTTGGAGGATTTTGACCATCTTTACAGGTATGCTAACCTTTTGAAAATGGATAAGGGAATAGATGCGGATACTCTTGTGGGCAAAATGACCGAAATTATGCCCGGGCGCCCTACCATTGCCGAGCACAGATACCCTGCCGACGACCTTAAACCGCACATGGACGGCGATAAAGCCGACCTGTATTCCAAGCTCGTCGCTTCGACCATCACAGCCGCCGAACAGCAAACAATGAACTACTATATGAATATTGCGCAGTGGTACAAAAACGACCTCGGACGCAAGCTGTACGCCGAAATTGCGATGATTGAGGAAGCGCACGTCACGCAGTACGAAAGCCTTAAAGATCCCAATATGACATGGCTTGAACAATGGCTTATGCATGAATATTGTGAATGCTGGCTTTACTATTCTGCCATGGAGGACGAGAGCGACGAAGCGATCAAGCGCATATGGAGCGAACACTTCAGAATGGAAGTATGCCACCTTAAAGTGGCGGCAAAATTGTTGAAAAAGTACGAAAACACTTCATATGAAAAATGCGTGGGCGACGGCGAATTCCCCAAACTGCTCAAACTGGGCAGCAATAAGGATTATATAAGGCGTGTTTTAGGAAGCACGGTAACCCTTACCGCCGACGATATGGACTATAAAGACATAAAACGCATATCTGACGACCACAGATACTTTATTTATCAGAGTTTTATGGGCGACCCCGAAAGAAATCCTTCGCACCTCGTCATACAAAAGGCAATCGACAGGATGGGCAAGGACTACCGCTATCAGGACAGCGAGCACCCCGTTAAGGAACTACGCGACCGCACAAAGGACAACGTTAAAATTGCAAGGACAAAGTAAATTAATCCCCGCCGCAGCGTTTAAAGCGCTGCGGCGGGGATTAAAACTATTTCCTTACAATCTTTTCAAGCCTTACTTCATCTTCGGAGCCGAAGCAGATTTTTGTTATATCGTCTATCGACACATATGTAGCCCCGTCGAACTCGCCGTTATGATTTACTTCGGCTATCGTGAGGATATCCTGGTCAAAATCAGCCACATAGCCTCTTATAAATAAATTACTTTCGTCCATAAGAACGATAGTAAGGATTTCCTTACTATCCTTTATATGTTGCAAAACGCGGCTTACAAGCCCGCCGTATTGGGGAAGTTCAAGATCGTCATAAATGCGGTTACCGTCTGAGATAAGAATTGCAAGCTTATTGAGATAAATATCGCCGCGGCTGACTGATATTACAGAATCGGTCATTTCACACGTATAACCGTCGAATGCGCCGTAGGGATTGACGTGCGCCATTACATACCAGTCGTCGACGACGTACTTTATTATCCCGGCTGAAAAACGTCCGAAATCTTCTGCATCGGAGTATACTGAGCAGAGCGATTGTTCGCTTTGCAATTTTCTGAGCACCTTTTTCATGACATACACCTATTTCACTTATTATCTTTAATAAATTTTTTGAGTTCAGAGAACATATAGTCCTCCCCGCGCTCGGAAAGCATGGTCAGAAAATATTTAAGATCGGCGCAGGTCTGTTCGTTCATGCCACTCTTGTGTGTGCGGTTATTAAAGTATTCGAGCGGCTTGGAATCGTTATAGTCTTTGCCCATGTATATTTTGCTGGCGGCGATGCGGTCGCAGACCATTTCGCCAAAATACTTTGCAGGCATCTTTACGAACACGAAATTATTGTTCGCGCCCGAGTCTACCCAATATTCAAAGTGATGCTTATTTCTGCCCTTATGATGCAGCCATGCCGCCGAGTAGCCGAAAAGCTCCCTCTCCTTTGCCTGCGGACTGCGGTTGCCTTGAAAATATTTTACGCCGGGGATAAATTCCGAAGGAGTATATTTTGAAAGGTCGTGCAAAAGCCCTTGTTTATACAGCCCGACCTTAAAACACAGGCGCATGACCTTGTGCCTGTGCCTCGTTATTGTAATGAAATGTTTTATAAGTTTCATATGTAAATCGTAAACCCGTCATATGCTGCCGTCATACCCTCACTCTCGGCAAGTTTTTGCATATTTTCACGCGAAGGGTGGCAGTTGTGCGAAAAATGGGTTATTATGTTGCGCGTATCAGCATCAATTATTCCCGCTTGCATAAGCTTATCCCTGACGATGACTACATCGGGCATGCCCATGTGACGCGCGGACAGATTTCCCGCTCCGCAACCGAAAGTGCAATCGTAAGCCACTGCACCCGCTTTTGCCCCGTTTGCGGCGAGGTATTCTATCGCCCCGTCGCCGAGGTTGCCCGTGTCGTGCAGATGAAGATAGCCTTTGCCGCCCTTTTCAACGTAGTACAACAGTGCATCTTCGGTTTTGGTGTGCTCGGCGGGGACGGCGATGACTTTATAACCGCCCGCATTGAACGTACTGAACGGCAAAACTTCTGTATAGCGGATATGCGGGGAAACTTCGGGCTTCATCTCGCGCGCGGTGCACTCGCCAAAAACTTTTTTCACTTCGGCATTGCCGTAGATGTCGAGCACGTCCATTTCGAGCTGCGCATACTTATAGCCGCGCAGAATAAAATCGTGCGCGTAAAAATGATCCATGTGCGAATGAGTGACGAGAAGCGTATTTACCGCGGAGAGATCGACGCCAAACGCAAAAGAATGATAATAGGCTTCGGGCGGGAAGTCTATCAGGAGACCGTCGTCTATCATGACCTGCGAGCGCGTGCGCACTTCGCTCATGCCCGATTTGCGAACCATATTACAGAAAATACAGTTGCAGAACATTGCGGGCACGCCTTCCGCCGCGCCCGTGCCGAGAAAGGTAATTTTCATATACATATTGCCGCAACACACGCTTCAACGCGGCTACTTAGCCGCGAAGGGCGGGATGCTTTTTATACACTAACTTTTTAATACAGTAATAAGCAGGGCGATTGCTCGCCCTGCGTTTTAAATTTCATAAATTATTGTCACGGGACCGTCGTTGTATTGCTCGATCTTCATATCAGCGCCGAACACGCCCTTCTTTACCGATATGCCGAGAACAGAAAGCTCCTCAGCCGTCTTTTCGTAGAGAAAATCCGCGCGCTCGGGGCGCTCTGCAAGAATAAAACTCGGTCGGTTGCCGTGTGAGCAATCGCCGTAAAGCGTAAACTGCGAGATCAGGAGCACTTCGCCGCCGACATCGCGGACGGACAGGTTCATCTTGCCGTTCGCGTCTTCAAATATGCGCAGGCGCGCAATCTTGCCCGCCATCTGCGCGCAGACATCTTCGCCGTCGCCCGCCTTTATTCCAAGATATACGGCGAGCCCGAACGGAATTTCAGATATCAGCTTTCCTTCGACGGAAAGGCTGGTTCGTCCCACGCGCTGGATTACGGCTTTCATTAAATTACTTGCCTACCCTCGACATATACTCGCCGCTGCGGGTGTCAATGCGGATAATTTCGCCCTCTTCGATGAACATGGGAACCTGGATGGTTGCGCCTGTTTCGACGGTAGCGTTCTTCATGGCGTTTGTTGCCGTGTTGCCCTTGACGCCGGGTTCGCACTCGATTATTTTGAGTTCAACAAAGTTTTCGGGCTCGACGGAGAACGCATTGCCATAGAGGAATTTAATGGTGACCATGTCGTTTTCCTTGATGTATTTGAGCGCGTCCTCAACCTGGTCAAAATTGAGGGGAGTCATTTCAAATGTATCGGGATCCATGAAATAGTAGAATTCACCGTCGTTGTACGAATAAGTCATCTTTCTCGTTTCAACCTGGGCGGTTTCGAGCTTTGCCGTGGGGTTGAAAGTTATATCCGAAAGAACCTGTCCGGTAACTACATTTTTAAGCGTTGCGCGGACAAACGCGGCGCCTTTACCGGGCTTGACGTGCTGGAAATCGGTTACCGTGTAAACTCCTTTGTTATTGTATTCAAAGGTTGTTCCCTTTCTGATGTCGCCTGCTAAAATGGATGCCATATACTTATCTCCTAAAAAAATATTTTACAAAAATTGTTGCGCTGGCACCGCGCAGCAATTTTTGTAATTGGAGGAGCCCTGCTCCTCTTTGCGCGATGCCTAAGAGCACTTGTATATTTTAATCGCGCAAATTCACCTCAGATGCTACGGGGAAAACAATAAACTTAAAACGTGAATATTGTTGAAGCTGCGCTTATGCTTTTTAATTACAAAATTGTGAGTGACTTGTCGCTGTCCGTAAGGCTCACGACCTTTGAGTTTACAAGCGTTACGGTGTCTTCTATTCTTATGCCGAACTTACCCTCGAAATATACGCCGGGCTCGTCCGAAAATACCATACCGTTTTCAAATATGCTCTCGCTTTTAGGCGAAAGATTGGGGGCTTCGTGAATGTTTATTCCTATGCCGTGACCGAGCGAATGGGTAAAATATTGGTCGAGTCCGTACTGCTTTAAATAGTCGCGAGCGATTGCGTCGCCCTGTCTGCCCGTCATGCCCGCCGTAAACTCACTCTTTACAAGCATGTGCGCGGCGAGGACGCGTTCGTAAGCCTGTTTGAATTCACCGTGCTTTCCGTCGTCGCCAAACAGGAAAGTGCGCGTGCAGTCGGAACAATACCCCCCTACTTTACAGCCGAAATCTATAAGAACGATATCGCCGAATTTAAGCTTCGTTTGGTCGGTTTCGTGATGGGGCACGCTTGCATTGGCGCCGAAGGCGCATATAGTTGAAAAGCTGGTGCCCGATGCGCCGTTTTTGCGCATTAGGTATTCAAGCAGCGCCGCAACCTCGTTTTCGGTCATGCCCTCCTTTATTTCAGGAAGAAGCGCGGTGAACGCGTTGTCTGCCGCAACGCAGGCGAGCTTGATTTTGTTCAGTTCTTCGGGCGATTTAACCGACATCGCCCTTTCGAATACGGGCGTGCTGTCGACAATTTCAAAGCCGTTTTCTTTAAACGCGATGTAGTCAGAGGCATAGCTCTTAGAGAGCGAAATGCCGAGCGATTTATATCCTTTCAAAAGGGACGAAAGGCTTTCTCCCTTCGGATATTCGAGAACCTCAATACCTGCCGTCTTAGCCCTGGCGGCTTCGAGATAGCGGCTGTCGGTATAAAACTTAGTGCTTTCGTCATCTACAACGACTACGCCGAAAGAACTTTCAAAACCCGTGAGATAAAACCTGTAATCGGGCTGGGTCACGACGAGCGCGTCTGCACCCGTCTGAGTATAAATTTTTTGTGCCTTTAAATTACTCATTTTTATATATTTTACCAAAAATATATTTATATGTCAACACTATTCGCCGAGGCATATAACGCGCCAAACACAATTGATCATAGCGAATAATATATGCGCTTCATCTCCCTTGCATCCTCCGCCTGCGTTCCGTCAGATTCGCTGACTATATAAGGCTGCAAGCCGAGATCTTTGAGCGCGATTGCGAGCGGCTCGAATTCAGGGCCGTAAACATCATCGGCAAATGTGAGATGCTTGATTTCGCCCTTTCCGCCGTACATTATCTTTGAAAAATGCACGTGGAAATTTTTTACCCTGTCGTAACCGAGTTCGCCTATCATATATTCAAGGCGGTTTCTGTAATCGTAAGTTGTCTTTAAACTGCCCTGCTCGCGCGCATTGATATGTCCGAAATCTATTGCAGGAGTATATATTTTATCTATTTTACAGAACCCGACAACCTCTTCCAGCGTGCCGATCTGGGCGAGCTTGCCCATCGTTTCGGGGCAATACATTATGTCGTCAAGCCCGCTTTCGTAAATCATGTCGCGCAAAACTTTAAGGCGATCGGCAGTTTTTTCAACGGCCGCCTCGCGCGAGACTTTGCCCTGTGCGGCGGGGTGAAAAACGAGACGGTTACCGCCAAATAATTTTAAATACTTTGCGCTGTTCAAAACATAGCCATAAGACTTTTGCGCGGCTTCGTCGTCGGGGTTAGCAAAGTTAATAAAATAGGGCGCATGAACGCTTATTTCCTTGTCGGCGGCGGCGAAAGCGGCGCCAATTTTTATGGCTTTATCGCCCGACAGGGTGATGCCCCTGCCGAACGAATATTCAAAGCAGTCGAGCCCGAATTTTTCGAGATATTCGGGCGCCTGCTCGGTATGTTTATAGCCCATTGCGTAGAAGCTTGCGCTGTTTCCGCTCGGTCCGAATTTAATCATTGTCACTGCCGTTTGTATTGTCCTCTTCCTCTGCGGCTTGCTCTTCGCCGGCCTCCACGGACTGCTCTGTTTGCTCTTCGTCAGCTTGCCCTTCGGGAACATCTTCCGCAGATTCATCTTCCGCTTCGTCGGTCGTCTCCACAGATTGTTGTTCTTCTTCGACAATTTCCTCGGCGGGAACTTCTTCGGTTATCTCTTCAACAACTTCTTCCGCGGGGACTTCCTCGGTTGCCTCCTCAACGATTTCTTCCGCGGGGATTTCCTCGGTTACCTCCTCAACGACTTCCTCGGCGGGAACTTCTTCCGTTGTCTCCTCGACAACTTCCTCCGCGGGAACTTCTTCCGTTGTCTCCTCGACGACTTCCTCGGCGGGAACTTCCTCGGTTGTCTCTTTGACAACTTCTTCCGCGGGAATTTCTTCCGTCGTCTCTTCGACGACTTCCTCCGCAGGAACTTCTTCCGTTGTCTCTTTGACAACTTCCTCCGCAGGAATTTCTTCCATCGTCTCTTCGACGACTTCTTCGGTTATTTCCTCGGCGGGAACTTCCTCGGTTATCTCTTCGACTGCTTCCTCAGCGGGAACTTCTTCGGTTGTCTCTTCGACAACTTCTTCTGCGGGAATTTCCTCCGTCGTGTCTTCGACGACTTCCTCGGCGGGAACTTCCTCGATTATCTCTTCGACTGCTTCTTCCGCGGGGATTTCCTCCGTCGTCTCTTCGACAAGTTCTTCCGCGGGAGTTTCTTCCGTCGTCTCCTCGACGATTTCCTCCGCAGGGATTTCCTCGGTTGTCTCTTCAACGACTTCCTCTGCAAGGGGTTCTTCTTTTACTTCCTCTGAAACGACTTCTGCGGGGATTTCTTCGGAAATTTCGACATCCGAAACTTCGGTTTCTTCGGCAGGCTGTGCGATAGCCGCTTCTACTTCTGCGGGCTCGCTGACAGTCTGTACCTCGGACTGCTGCACGGGAGCGCCCTCGAATACCTCTGCGGGAGGAGTGCACTCCTCTTCGAGCTGCGCTGTTGCAATCTCTTCGATTGCGGGCTGGCTCTCCTCCAAAGGATAAAGGGCGTTGAACTGCTCGTCCGTAAGGCTGAGAGCCGCCTTATCCTGTTCGAGTTGAGCGGCAAGCTCGGCAGGATCTGCAAACTTGCGTATCGAACGCATGTATCCTACAAAGCTTACTTTAACATTTTTACCGTAAAGGTCGCCATCAAAATCCTTTATATACACTTCAAGGAGTTCTTTATCGTCGTCAAAAGTGGGGCGACCGCCAAAATTAGCGATGCCGGAATAAACCTGATCTTCTGCCGCAACCTGAACTTTATATACTCCGTGCTTTACGGGATATTTCCAATCGGGATATGTAATATTTATGGTAGGAAAGCCAAGTATATCGGCGCCCCTGTGAGCACCCTCAACGACCTGCCCTTCGACGTAAAATTTTTCTCCGAGCATCGCCGCTGCCTTTGCAACGTTACCCTCGGTAAGACAGGATTTGATGAGAGTAGTAGAAATTTTCTCGCCCTCGTAGGTGACATCCTTGACAGGCATGTACCATACGCCGTTGTCTTCATCTTCGGCGTAATTTTTAAGGGTGGAAGATTTGCCCTTTGCTCCCTTACCGAAACGGAAATCTTTTCCGCTCATATACGCTTTTACGTTGACCTTATCCTCTATTGCATGAAGAAAGTCTATGGGGGAAATCTGTTTGAACTCGTGCGTATAATCAATGACAAGCACAAATTTTACGTTATAGCTTGAAAGCATTGCAACGCGCTCTTCAAATGAATAAACTTGTTTTCCGCCCTTGCCGTCCCTGAACATCATGACGCCGAGGTCGAGACCGTTGATTTTAGCCTGCAATTTAGCCTTTTTAAAGAGTTCCCTGTGTCCCGCATGAATGGCGTCGAAACAGCCGAGCACAACGAGAGAGGGAAATGCATATTCGTCTTTTCCGTATTCTATGATTTCTAACATAATTTTGTTTTAACCTTTAAACGGCAGTCGTCAGCAACTCCTAAACCGTAAAAATGGCCGTCCTCCAAATATATTTTGTACGTCCCGTCATTTAAAGATGTCGGGACAGACAATCCGTTGAGAAGTTTTTTTTGTTGGTCGCCCGACAGGTGAACTGCTTCGAATGGAAGAACGCTGTCGGTGGGAATGATGTGCGACAATATATTGTCTTTATTGAGCGTGCTACTTTTAACAGCATCTTTAAGCTCGAATACCCCGCTCTTTTCCCTTATAAGCGCGCTCATCGCAGCGTGCGTACCGAGCAGCCCCGCCATGTCGCGGCAAACGGAGCGCACATATGTACCACCTCCGCACTCGATGCGGAAGTCATATTCATCACACGATCTGCGCGATACGAGCGTTATGTCATATATATTGACCTTTTTGGGAGCGAGCTCAAAGTCTACCCCCGCTCGGGCGAGGGCGTATCCCCTTGCCCCGTTTATGTTTTTTGCGCTGTATTTTGGCGGAACCTGCATGACTTCACCTATCAGCAAAGGCAACGCTTTTAAAATACTTTCCTCCGACGGGATGACATCGTCGTCCGAGAGAAGCTTACCCGTTGTATCGAGAGTATCGTAGTCCACACCAAATTTAAATGTCGCAAGATAGGTTTTGCGCTTTGTAAGAAAAAAATCGAACAGTCTGCACGCGTTGCCGATACCTATCGGCAAAACGCCGCCCGCCATGGGGTCGAGCGTGCCCATGTGTCCGCAGGGTTGGCCCGTCAATCTCTTAATGACTGCGACCTCGCGGGCAGAACTTGCGCCGACTTCTTTATCAATATTGATAAATCCCGTCATAACTGTTTATAAACGGCATAAGTCAGCCTTTCAATGACCTCTTCATACTCGCCGAAAAGCATACAACCGCTGGCAAGGATGTGTCCGCCGCCGCCGAATTCCGCCGCAACGGCATTTACGTTTGCGCGTTTGCTGCGCAGCGAAGTTTTATACTGTCCTTTTTTAACTTCCATAAGTGCCACAGACACCTCCACTCCGTCAATAGAAAGCGGAAAATCAACAAAACCTTCGGTAGCGCTCTTTTCGGTATCCGTTTCTGCAAAATCCTTCTGCGTGACTGTGAGAAAAACAAGTCTGTCGTCAAGGCAGAAGCGCATTGAATTAAGCACGCGAACATATAAAAGGGCGCGGCTTTTACTCTGGCGGGAAAACATTTCGTAGCCGATGCCGGGGAAATCTGCACCCGCTCCGCGAAGTTCTGCCGCAACTTTGAAAGTGTTTTCGGTCACGTCGCGGTGGGAAAAATTGCCGCTGTCCGTGAGCAGTCCGAGCGCGGCGAGATCGGCAATATCCTTCGTAATTGGCATACCCGCCGCTTTTATGACCTCGGGTATGATTTCGCACGTAGCCGTGCATTCGCACACGAGGTTTATTTTTGCATACCTGTCGTTTGAAATATGATGATCTATATTGACCGTGTTACCCTTGAACTTTTTATAAAACGCAGCGAATACGCCCAAGCGGGAAAGATCGGCGCAGTCCACGCTGACGAGCAGATCAAAGCTGACTCCCTGCGGAAGCGAAGTGAGAACGTCTTCCATGGCGGGCAGAATTTTAAGCCTGTCAGGCACAGCGTCCTCGCACATCATATAAGCGGCTTTGCCGCTGTTTTTGAGTGCAGTGACGAGCGCCAACCCGCTGCCGAGGGCGTCGCCGTCGGGACGGACGTGACAGAACACGCCCACAACTTTCGCGTAATTTAGCTGTTTTGCGATTTCTTTGAGTAAATTTTCAGTCATTATTTTCTTTGCTTTCAAGATCTTCGATTATCTTATCTATCTTTGCGCCGTACTCCATGCTTTCATCAAGAATAAACGTAAGCTCGGGCACGGTTCTTAAATGCAGAACCTGTGAAAGCTCATGGCGGATAAATCCCGCATTCTGCTTTAATATGTCAAAGCTCGCGTCTTTGCGCGCCTCGTCGGGATCGTATATGCTTATATATATTTTAGCAGTCTTTAAATCGGGCGCAACGTCCGCCTGCGTTACGCTTATTATTGCACTGAGCGACGAGTACCTGTTGCGCAATTTACCCGAAATTACCTTGTAAATTTCTTCGCGGAACTGGCTTGCAAGCCGCTCTCCTCTCAATCCTTTCATTGTATTGCCTTGATTATTATAAACCTTATTTATTGGGAATTTGTTCTATCATATAGCATTCTATGATGTCGCCGACACGGATATCGTTGAATCCTTCAATAGCGCAGCCGCATTCGTAGCCGTAATTGACCTCTTTTACATCATCCTTGAAGCGTTTGAGCTGCTGAACATTACCTTCGACAATGAGCACGTCGTCGCGATAAATGCGTAGCTTTCCGCCGCGTACGAGCTTACCTTCCTTTACATAGCAGCCCGCAACCGTGCCAACGCCCGTAATCTTGAAAGTCTGCCTTACTTCGCACTTGCCGAGGTAAACTTCCTGATACTTGGGAGCGAGCATTCCCTTTAACGAAGCTTCGACGTCGTCAAGAAGGTCATAAATTATGCGATAGAGCCTAATGTCAACCTTGCTGCGCTCGGCAGTTGCCTTCGCCTTTGCGTCCGGACGGACGTTGAAACCAAGAATTATTGCATTTGAAGAATCGGCGAGCATGACGTCAGATTCGTTTATGGCACCCGCACCGCTGTGAATAACCTTGACCTGAACTTCTTCGTTGGAAAGTTTTACAACCGACTGTTTAACCGCCTCGACAGAGCCTTGGACATCGCCCTTGACTATGAGGTTGAGCGTCTTCATATTGCCTTCGGCAATCTTGCCGAAAACATCGTCGAGGGAGATTTTGGACGCGGCTTTTACCATTGCATCCGACTCCTTTCTCTTGCGCTCTTCGATGACCGACTTCATGAGTTCCTGCGAAACGGCAAAAATACTGTCGCCCGCGTTGGGAACCTGCTCAAAACCGAGCACGTAAACCGCCGAGGAAGGCCCTGCTTCCTTTACCGTTCTGCCCTTGTCGTCTATCATTGCACGGACTCTGCCCGTAATCAAACCGGAAATTATGTTGTCGCCCGTGTGCAGCGTGCCGTTCTGAATGAGAACGGTTGCAACAGGCCCCTTGCCTTTATCGAGCTGAGCCTCTATTACAGTGCCGCGCGCCTCCCTTGCAGGGTTGGCAAGAAGTTCCTTCATTTCTGCGACTATCAGGATATTTTCAAGAAGCTCGTCTATGCCCTGACCCGTCTTGCAGGAAATGAGGCATACGGGAATATCGCCGCCCCATTCTTCGGGAACGAGGTCGTACTTCATGAGCTCCTGCTTAACCTTATCGGGGTTTGCGCCGGCTTTATCTATTTTATTTATGGCAACTATTATAGAAACGTTTGCCGCCTTTGCATGGTTTATCGCTTCGACTGTCTGCGGCATTATGCCGTCGTCTGCCGCAACGACAAGGATAACTATATCGGTAACTTGTGCGCCGCGCGCGCGCATTGCCGTGAATGCCTCGTGTCCCGGCGTATCTATGAAAGTTATGCTTTTTCCGCTTACAGTAACCGAATACGCACCGATATGCTGGGTGATGCCGCCTGCTTCGCCTGCGGCGACGTTCTGGCGGCGGATGTAGTCCAAAAGTGAAGTCTTGCCGTGGTCGACGTGTCCCATGACTGTGACGACGGGCGCACGGGGAACGAGGCTTTCGATTTCTTCAACCGTATCTGCCTGCTTTTCGGAGAGAATTTCCTCCGCCGTCTTTTCGGGCTTATATTCAAGCTCTATGCCCATACCCGCGGCGAGAAGCGCAGCGGTATCATAATCGATGCTTTCGTTTACCGTCTTCATTATGCCCTCTTTGAAGAGACGCTTCGTAATTTCGACGGCGGTGATGCCGAGCTTTTCAGACAACACTTTTAAAGGTATTTCGCTTGTAGTGACGACGGCGTGGTCGATTTTTATAGTCTGCGCACTCTGCTGTTTTTTATCCTTTTTTACGCGCAGTTTTCTGTAACCGCTCTTATCCTCGTCAAAGTCCGAAACCGAAGGCCCCTGCTGTTTTGCAAGCGACCTCTTTGAAGGGGCGCGGCGCTCTTTTTCGACATAAGTCCTCTCATAGCCGCCCTTCTTTTTATCCGGTCCGAAATTTTTAGCAGCAGGCTTTGCCTGAGCAGCAGATGCAGCAGGCTTTGCCCCTACCTGGGGACGGGACGGCTGGGGAGTGCGCACCTGTGCGCCCTGGGGACGGGCGGAACGCTCGCCGCGTGGTTTGCCGCCGTCGCTGTTTACAAATGTTTTGCCTGTATTTGCGGGCTTTGCCTGTCTTTCAGGTGTCTTTGCAGCAGGTTTGGCTTGTTTTTCAGCCTTAACAGGAGCCGATGCAGAAGTTCCCGCGGGCTTTGCCGATTTTTCCTGTCTGACAGGCTTTTCGTTTTTTTCCTGCCTATCCTGCTTTACTTCTTTTTCAGGCTTTTGCTCTTTTTCTTCGACGGCCGCAGGCGCAGGCTGTTCGGGAGCGGGAGCCGCCGCCTTTTTCTCCTCTTCTTCTTTTTTCTTTTCGGCGAGCTCAGCCTCCTCTCTTTTAAGCTGTTCTTCCGCCGCTTTCTTTTCCTGCGCGAGGCGCTGCTCTTCTTCGAGCTTTTTAGCAATCTGCGCGTTGTCGAGATCGGAAAGCTTCTTCAAAATTTCCTGCACGCTCCTTTCGGTTGCAGACACTTTTTTGCCGAGCTCGGTGAGTTTTCCGCCCGACAGAATTTTTCCGATTTCTTCGATGTTTACATACTTATTTGCCATAATTTAATTTTCTACGCCTCCGGCATAAATTTCATATTCTTCGCAGGCATTGGCGACAATTGCCTTTGCCAGATTTAAATCTTTAACCGCCGCAATTTTACAGTTTGGTTTGTTTACGGCGTATTCAAGCCCGCATTTACAAATCATAAGCGGACATGCAAAGCGGTTTTTGTATTTAAGAGCAAGCTTAAAAGTATTCTTGCCCGCGGACGAACAAACGAGGATAAGATGCACTCCGCCGCGGAGCGTATCAATTGCACCCGATCCGAGTACAATTTTGCGCGCTTTAACGCAAAAACCTAAATAAGCGTTTACCTTATCTTTTGCCAAAGTACTCCTCCTCAATGGCAACATAAACACTTTCATCAACTTCACAAGCAAAAACCTTGTTGATAAGGCGCTGTTTTTTCAGTTTTTTTACGCAATTTTCATCGTCGCAGATATATGCGCCTCTGCCCGAAGCTTTGCCCGAAAAATCAAGGAAAATTTTACCTTCGCTGTTTTTTACTATGCGAAGCATCTCCTTTTTAGGTTTCAGTTCGCGACAGGCAATACACTGCCTCAGCGGGATTTTTTTTGTTTTAGGCATCGGCTTCGTTATCCCCGTCCTGCGAATCGGGCGTCGTCAGCCCGAGTTTTTTTGCCGCGCTCTGACTTTTGACATCAATCTTCCACCCGGTGAGCCTTACTGCAAGGCGAGCATTCTGTCCGTCCTTGCCGATAGCAAGCGACAGTTTGTCGTCGGGAACGACCGCCATAGCCGTCTTTTCGCCTTCAAGCTGAGTAACAGAGATTACCTTTGCGGGCGAGAGAGCCTTTGCAATGAATTCAAGAGGATCTTCACTCCAGGGGATTATATCGATCTTTTCGCCGTTGAGCTCATCTACTACCGCATTGACCCTTGCGCCTTTATTGCCGACGCACGCGCCGATTGCATCTACGCGGGGATCTTCCGACCAGATAGCCATCTTTGTCCTTGCGCCCGCCTCGCGGCTGACGGCTTTGATAACTACCGTGCCTTGCTTGATTTCGGGAACTTCCTCCTCGAAGAGCTTGCGCACGAGACCGGCCGAAGAACGGCTGACGAGCACCTGCGCGCCCTTGAACCCGCTCTTTACACGCTTGACAAATACCTTTATTTTATCGTTAACGTTGTATGTTTCGCCGGGAACCTGGTCGGAAGGAAGCATTACGCCCTCTATCTGACCCTTTCCAAGTTCAACATAAACATTTTTCAGATCGACTTTGCGAACCGTACCGACGAGCAGTTCGCCCTCTTTATTGGAGAATTCGCTCATGGCAGCGTCGCGCTCGGTTTCGTGAATCTTCTGCATAATGACCTGCTTTGCAGTCTGTGCCGCAATGCGCGAAAAATCCTTGGGAATAAATTTTTCCCTTACGAAGTCGCCGACTTTGTAACTTTTTTTGATATTTTTTGCATCTTCGAGCGAAATCTGCGTCTCCTTATCCTCTACCTCGTCAACAACTTCCCTTACGGTGTAGAATTCTATGGTGCCTTTTTCGGGGAGGAGCTTCATTTCGACGGCGCCTGCCGAACCCTGTTTTTTGCAAGCGGAAACGAGCGCATTCTGAAGCGCATCCAAAAACACTTGCTGGGGTATTCCCTTTTCTTTTTCAAGGTCTGCAAGCGCGGCAAAAAAATCTTCTTTCATTGTTAATAAATCTCCTGAAAACTATTGTGTTTTTTGCGGGTTTTTGTGCGCCCCGCACCGGCGAGTTAATCAAACTTTATCGCTTTGTTTATCTTTGCAATGCGGTTGCGTACAATTTTGATTTCATCCGCACCCGATTGTATTGTAACAGAGTTTTCGTCGAAGGCGGCGAGAAAGCCTTCGATATATTTTTTGCCCTTCATGGGGGCGTAGAGCTTGACTTCAACTTCTTTGCCGAGGTTGCGCTCGAAATCGCGCTGCGTTTTAAAAGGACGGTCGAGCCCCGGGCTGGAAACGTTGAGCGTGTAAGGAGCGTCGTAAGTCGGGTCAAATTCATCGATGGGATCCATAATTGCGTTATGGAACGCCTCGCACGTGTCGAGGTCGACGCCGCTCTCCGTTTCGATAAAAATTGTTATTGCTCTGTCTTTATCGAAGAACTCCACGTCAACTATTTCGATGCCCATAGGCGCGGCGTAATTTTCTAAAAATGCTTTAAGATCGGAAAGTGGTTTGATATTCATATCCGCACCCCTTACAGCAATATTGAGTGCCTTTATGCAAGGCACTCAATAGCTTAAAATTTAAGTATTAAGTATAGTTGAATTATAACATACCGCTTTGAATTTTGCAAGCGTTACATGGGCTTTGGCAGAGATTTTTTTATTTTAATGAGTTCTATAAATATTTTTGCCGTAACCAAAGCGTCGTCGACCGCGCGATGATGGTTGAACGTAATGCCGAAATGGTCGGCAACGGTGTTAAGCTTATAGTTTGAAAGAAACAAAAGCTCCTGCGAAAGGGGAATGGTGTCGAAAATTTTGCGTTCGAGGTGATAGCCGAGCTGCGAACAATAATAATCGACAAATTTGAAGTCGAACCCCGCGGCGTTATGACCAACAAGGTAAGCCCCCTGGCAGAACTTAAAGAAATCGGGCATTACTTTTTCGTACGTAGGCGCACCTTCAACCATTTCCTGGGTTATGCCCGTAAGCTTGATAATTTCTTCCGAAAGCTTTCTGCCCGGGTTGACGAAGGTTGAAAAGCTCTCCTTGATTTCGCCGCCGATGATTTTATATGCGCCGATTTCGATGATTCTGTCCATATTACCGCCGGAGGGCGATGAATTGAGACCGGTAGTTTCGAGGTCGAATACGACAAAAGTATTGTTTTTGAGGCAGTCGGGCAGTTCGTTTTTGGTGAAAAAGTCCGCCTGGGTAAAGTCGGAATAGGGCTGCGGTTCGACGGCTGTATAGTACTTAGGCGCGGGCTTGGACGCCCTTTTTATGGGCACGAAGCCTTCGGGCGTGCTGCCCCTGTCGATATGTCTTGCCGTGTACCGCACGGCGCCGCGGAAAATTTCGGTCTTGCCCGTACACACTATGCTGTCGCCGACAGCGAGCTTGCGGATTTTATCGATAGAGCTTTTGCGGGTGAAATATGTTATGCGCAACTGCGCGGTAGTGTCATTGAGGGTAAACGAAAAATATACCCTCTCCTGCCCGTCCGACTTGCGCATATATGTGCGCTCTTCCATGTCCTCTATCGTGCCACAGATTACGACGTTTTCGCTCTCGAAATTGACGTCGGCGAGGTAAATAGCCGTTTTTTGCACGGTGTCTCCCTCTATAAACGAAAAGTCACGTATCTGAAAGGTGCGGACGGGGATGTCGTATTCTATGTTTTCCTTCTCTTCCTCTATTTCTATGCTGTCGAGCTTTCTCTCGCTTCTTACGCATCTGCCCGTAAAATTGCCGCAGTAGGTTTTTTTGAGAACGGAAACGACGTTGTCAACCACGCTCTCCGAAACGGGCGTGTCGGCAATAACGGAAATCGTGAAATAAAATCCGTCGTCCGTCTTTTCTACTGCAATATCGTCCTCGTTTAAAAGGCAGGCGAGCGCTTTGTTGCACTTGCCGACTGCCTGCATTACGGTTTTTGCCACCATTTTTTCGTCGGGGGTAAGTTTTGAAATGGAAAGATTGCAGTCAAACTCCTCGGGAACAAACGCTCTGGCTATGTCGCGCGCCTTATTTTCGTCGTCGGAAGAAAATGCGTTTTCTGTCACGAGATTGATTTTAACCGAGTGCGAATCGCGGAAAAGGCTTATTCCCGATATGATGGCCGTATTGAAAGACGGTATTGTGTGTATTTTCTTTAAAAATTCAGTCATTTATAAGCTTTTCAATCTCCGCCATAAATATATCTTCGGCATCCGCGGAGGGGATTTTTTTGATTATTTCGCCCCCCTTGAATATTACGCAGTAATCCTGCGCACCCGCTATTCCTATGTCGCAATCCTTAGCTTCGCCCGGCCCGTTGACCACGCAGCCCATAACCGCCACTTTGAGGGGCTTGCGGATATATTCGACCTTTTGCGTAATCTTTTTGGCGAGTTCCATTGAATTCCACATGCACCTTCCGCACGTGGGGCAGGAAATTACGTCGACAAAATTTTCATCCAGTCCAACCGCGCGCAATATTCTGCGCGCCGCGTAAATTTCCTTTACGGGGTCGTCGGTGATGGAGACGCGCATAGTGTCGCCTATGCCGTCCAGAAGCAGCGCGCCGAGCGCCGCGGAAGATTTTACGACCGCCATCTGTTCGGTTCCCGCCTCGGTCACACCGATGTGCAGGGGATAATCGCACTTCTGCGAAAGCAACGAGTACGCCGCAACCGTGAGCGGAACGGAAGACGCTTTTACCGAGATAACAATATCGCTTATTCCCTCCCTTTCGAGAATGCGCACGTTGTGGAGTGCGCTTTCGACGAGAGAATGTTCGTTTTTGCCGTATTTTGCGAGGTACTGCTTTTCGATACTGCCGGTGTTCGCGCCCACGCGGACGGGTATTTTATGCGCCTTAATGCAGTCGGCAACGGCTTTTATCTGCTGTTCACCGCCTATATTGCCGGGGTTTATGCGCACCTTATCGCAACCGTTTTCGATTGCCGCGATGGCAAGTTTATAAGAAAAATGAATGTCGGCGACGAGGGGAATATTTATTTTATCCTTAATGCTCTTTATTGCGATGGCGTCGTCATCGTCGAGGACGGAGACGCGGATAATTTGACAACCGGCGCTTTCGAGCGCGTTTATCTGGGCGACCGTGCCTTCGACGTCGGAAGTTTTTGTTGTACACATCGATTGAATTTTTACGCTTTCGCCGCCGCCGATGATTACGCCGCCCACATTTACACGGCGCGTATTTTTACCCATAGAATACCTTTTCTAAAAATTGAAGGCAGTTTGCACTGCCTTTACAATTGATTTTATTTATATTTTTTTATGCAAAACGCAGACGCGCAGGGAATAAAAATTGCTTTTTATCGAAGGCAAATTATGCACGCCGCGCGCCGACGTATTGCGGCGTATATTTTGGATTATTTTTTATTGTCCATGAGCTTTTGAAGCTCAGCCATAAAAGAAGAAATATCTTTGAACGAGCGGTAAACGCTTGCATAGCGGACGTAAGCTACTTCGTCAAGGTCTTTTAAAGCCTCCATCACCATTTCGCCTATCGCCTTTGACGAAATTTCCTGCTCCATGGAGTTGTATACGCGCTTGGTAATGCCGTCGACAAGTTCGTCGATGGCACTCATGGAAACGGGACGCTTTTCGCACGCCTTGACTATGCCGTTTTTAATTTTGCCGGCATCGAAAGACTGCCGCGTTCCGTTCGCCTTTACAACGAGGACGGGTGTATCTTCAATGGTTTCGTATGTCGTGAAACGCTTGCCGCATCGCACGCATTCCCTTCTTCTTCGTATGGTTCTGCCTTCATCGGCAGATCGGCTGTCGATAACCTTACTGTCCTCGCATCCGCAATACAAACATTTCATTTTAGTATTCCTTATACCCTTTTTATTGATTATACCACAAAATATTGTGTTTGTAAAGAAGATTGAACATTTTTTGCAATCGACGTATTTTTTTTCAGACAATTACCGCCGCGGGC
>DVHK01000094.1 GCA_018712135.1 Candidatus Coproplasma avicola
CAATAAAATTGCGCCGCGCCCCCGCTGTATAAGGGCGTTAAAGTTTTCTTTCGGCTATGACGTTGCCGTTTTCGCCGTCCACAAGGTATGCGCTCGTATTGCCTTCGCGGTCTATGACCCCCACATAGTAATAGCATTTTCCTTCGTCGGCGAGCAGTCGCACATAAATTTCGCCTTCAAAGTTGTTGCCATTAGTCAGCGCCGCAAAAAGGTCGCCGTCGTATTGCCTTGCGCTCTCCAACGCGTCCTCGCAGGTTATAACTCCGTCATAAAGCACTCCAGGCGCGTCGATCTGCCGCTCGGTGCCGTCGCAGGTCAGGGTAACGCTTGCGCTGTCGCCTATCTCGGCGGCGGCAAAGCTTAAATAAAAACTGTCGGTGACCGACATGTAACTCATTTCGCCGCCGCTTTCACCCAGCGTTGCGGTTACGTTTTCGGGACTCTGCGAAAATTTAACAAAAATTTCGCAAATATCCTGCATGTCGCCTTTATATCCGTCCGAAAGATAAGGGCTTTCGCGCGAGGTCAGCTGTACTTTTACGGTCAGGTTGTCGTCTTCGTAAAGGTACACCCTGTCGCGTTTTTCAGATATATAGTCGGTGTAATTGATCTCTCCGCTGCCGCATGCGCTCAACGCAAACAGCGCTGCCGCGGCCGATGTCATTGCTGTCAAAAAAATTTTCTTCATATTGTAAAGATATTTTGCGCGCGGCGTAATATTCCTGTTTTTTGCAATTTTGGGCTCGGAATTTTGCTCTGGCGCATAAAGGTTTGCCGCGCATTGCGCGCGTTGCCCCTTTTTTGTTGCATTTTGTGCGCGCGTGTGATAAAATTATAAAGCAATAATTTATTTAATTGCCGTGTTTTTTGCGGCGTTGCGGAATCAATTTGAAAAAATTTGTCTTTAAAACTGCATTAAAAACTTTTTTTATAGTCGTGGGCGTGTTGGTGATAGGCTTTCTTGTGTTCAATCTCGCCTGTCCCCAGCATATGGCAACGCTCTTTGAGCAGGCGGGCAACTATAATCTCGCCGTAAGATATGCCGCGCTCCGCTATTCTTATACGGACGACACCAATGACCTCGCCCGCTGTCTCGAAGACGCCATTCTCGCGGGAGACGACGCCCTCACGCTCGAATACGGCGACGAATTTCTTGAAAGTGATGACAGCGCGCAGGTCATGTACGAACTGACTGCCGAGAGGGGAACGGACTATCTTCAACTTTTCGGCAATGCCGTCGTGCGCGCCCATTATTCGACGGGCGATTTCGTCGGCGCGCTCACCCTTGCGTTCAATATAAACGGCGAAACGTCGTTTGCTTACGGCAATCCGCTCATGTCGCTCGCCGTGGCGGTGATAAGCCGGAGCGACGTTGAAAACGCGCCCATAATGCTGAACGCTCTCGAACACATTGCCACCGAGGACGAAACTGAGCAAAGCTATTTAAACGACGTCATTTCCCGCGTCGGCAGTCTCGTCTCTGAAAACAACAACCCCGCCGTTTACGCGGCGATAAAACTAAAAAAGGATGTGTAATATGCAGCACCAAAGAGTACTTATTCTCGATTTCGGCGGACAATACAACCAGCTCATCGCAAGGCGCGTGAGGGAACTCAACGTCTTCTGCGACCTTCTGCCCTCCGACATGAGCCTGAAAAAAATCAAAGAGTATAACCCCATAGGTATCATCTTCACGGGCGGGCCCAACAGCGTTTACGACGCCGATTCCCCCAAGATTGATAGGGGCGTATTTGAACTGGGCATTCCCGTCCTCGGCATATGCTACGGCTGCCAGCTCATGGCGTATACCCTCGGCGGCGAAGTTCAGCGCGCCTCGACTTCCGAATACGGCAAGGCGGAGGTGACTTATTCGTCCTCCCGCCTGACGGTCGACATGCCCGCCAACGCCGTATGCTGGATGAGCCATACCGACAGAATAACCCGCCTGCCCGAGGGCTTCAAAATGCTCGCAAAGAGCCAGAATTGCCCCTACGCTGCCTTCGGCGACGAGGAGCGCAAGCTCTACGGCGTGCAGTTCCACCCCGAAGTAAACCACACTTTCAAGGGTACGGTAATTTTAAAGAATTTCCTCTACAACATCTGCGGCGCCGTCGGCGACTGGACTATGTCAAACTTCGTATCCAACCAGATCGAAGCGCTTAAAAATAAAATAGGCGACAAAAAGGTGCTGTGCGCCATGTCGGGCGGCGTCGATTCTGCCGTCGCCGCAACGCTCATTCATAAGGCTGTGGGCGATCAGCTGACCTGCGTTTTCGTCGATCACGGATTGCTCAGAAAATATGAAGCCGACGAGGTTATGTCGGTATTCAAAGACGGACTGGGCATGAACCTCATAAAGGCGGACGACGGCGCAATTTTCCTTGAAAGGTTAAAGGGAGTCTCCGACCCCGAAACAAAGCGCAAGATTATAGGCGAGCAGTTCATCCGCTCGTTTGAAAAGCAGGCAAAGGCTATCGGCAAGGTTGATTTTCTCGTTCAGGGCACAATATATCCCGACGTAATCGAAAGCGGCAAGGGCAAGAGCGCAGTAATTAAATCTCACCACAACGTGGGCGGGCTGCCCTCTGTCGTCGACTTTAAGGAGATAATCGAACCTCTCCGCGACCTCTTCAAGGATGAAGTCAGAAAGGTCGGCTTCGAGCTGGGGCTTCCTAAAAACGTCGTAATGCGCCAGCCCTTCCCCGGTCCCGGTCTGGCAATCAGAATTATGGGCGAAGTAACCGAAGAAAAGCTTGAAACGCTGCGCGATTCAGACTATATTCTGCGCGACGAAATAGCAAAAGCCGGTCTCGACGACAAAATCTGGCAGTACTTTACGGTAATAACCAACTCCAAAACCGTCGGCGTTCAGGGCGATTTCCGCACTTACGAAAACGTAATCGCCATCCGCGCCGTAACTTCCGTCGACGCGATGACCGCCGACTGGGCACGCATCCCCTACGACGTTCTGGAAAAAATTTCCACCCGCATCGTCAACGAAGTCAAGCACGCCAACAGGATTGTGTATGACATAACCTCCAAACCCCCCGCAACAATAGAGTGGGAGTGATAAACGCATATATACTTCGCAATACCATGTCGCGCTCCGTGCGCCCTCGGTCATTTACTTCTGTGTAAACTCCCGTCGGGCGTACTCGCGCTCCTTGTCTTGCTCGCATCTCTGCGCTTGTCAGACCGCAGCTTCGCCGCGGGGTACAATAAGGTTTAATAAAAAATTATGGACTATCGGAAATTTAACAACAAAATAATTGCAAGGATTGACAGGGGAGAGGAAATTGTCGCCTCCCTCAAAGCCATCTGCCAAAGCGAGGGAGTAAAGCTCGCCTCGGTTTCGGCGATAGGCGCGGTAAACAACTTCACGGTCGGCGTGTTTTCGCCAAAGACAAAGACGTATAAGGCGAATAAGTTCGCGGGCGACTACGAAATTGTTTCCCTTCTCGGCACGGTCACGACAAAGGACGGACAGTTTTACGCCCACCTGCACATGAGCGCGGGCGACGGCGAGGGTAAAGTTTTCGGCGGGCACCTCAACGAGGCGTTCGTCTCCGCTACCTGCGAAATGGTCATCGACATAGCCGACGGCGCCGTCGGGCGCGCATACAGCGAAGAAATAGGTTTGAACCTGTTTGAATTTTAATTTTAAAGCCGCGGCTCGCCGCGGCATTTGTTTATGGAAATTAACGAGCTTTTAAAACAACTCAATTTTCAGCCCATAGGCGAAACCAACGGCAGAATAAAGCGCGTAAAGGGCATAATATCCAACAGCAAACCCAACCCCGAAAAACTTTTCGTGGCGGAGGGGATTTGGCTGGCTTCCATGTGCCTTAAATTCGGCACGCATATCGACAGTCTGATAGTCTGCCCCGAATACGTGCGCACGCCCGAAGTGGCGGAGCTCATAAAAAATCTCTGCGGGCGCACGAACGAAAGGTTTATTGTCTCCGCAAAGACCTACGAAAAAATTTCTGAAAAGGGTCAGCCCGATGGAATCATGGCGCTCGCCGCCCTGCCGCAGAGGGACATTTCCGACTTTATTCCCCCCAAAAAGGCGGTAATTCTTGTCATCGACGGCGTTGAAATTCCCGGAAACGCGGGCACCATGCTGCGCATGGCGGACGGTGCGGGCGCCGACGCGGTGTTCTTCTGCAACCGCAAGGTGCGCATGACCCACCCCAAACTCATAAAGTCCAGCCAGGGCGCAATTCTCACCGTGCCCGTATACGAATTCCCGTCCGTCGCCGAATGCCGCGCGTGGCTCAAAAAGTTCGGCTTCACCGTATACCTCGCCGACACGCGCGCCCAAAGATTTTACTACGACGAACCTTTCGGCACAAACACCGCGCTCGTCGTCGGCAGCGAGCGCTACGGCATCGCGCGGGAGTGGTATTCTTACGACTACTCGATGATAGCCATTCCCATGCTCGGTAAGTGCGACAGTTTAAACGTCGGCGTCGCCGCAACGGTGCTGACTTACGAAGCCTGCATAAAAAACAAATTAAAAAAGTAAAATACCCGCAAAAGATATGTAATTGCGCGATTGGTGCGGCAATATGCCTCAACAAACGCCATTTAAGCCCCGTTTTACATATGTAAAAGGGAGTTTCTGAAAAGTGTTATAATTTATTTCTTCTGTCATTTCTCCACGCGCCGCCGCGCTTTTTAACCGCGGCGGCGCGTGGAGAAATCTTGCCTTTTTAATAGATTTCTCCGCTCGCTTGCGCTCGGTCGAAATGACAAAACTATTTTTTGACACTTTCGGGAATACCTTATGTAAAACGGGGTATTGCTTTTTTTTAAACTATATGTTATAATTAAATGAACATCAAACGCTTATCCATTTTTTTGCGCGGTGTGCACCCCTTTTGCGGGTGTTGCTGCCGCAGAGGCGGTCGGTTTATCCGTACCCGCGCCCGTTTACGGGAAATACGGTTTATATGGCAGACATCAAGGAAATTAAAAAAATTTTATCGCCCTCAAAGCAGCCCGACAAGGCTTTTTACCTCGATCTGCTCGACGAGGACAAACAGCGCGCATATGAGGAGGAGCACCTCAGCGCCGTTCTTTTAATGCTCAAAGCCATTTACGTCAAAAAGCTGCTCGACGGCATAAAGGCGTCGATGGCAGAAAGGGACGCGCTTCAACGCGCCCCCGATTACAATGCCGAAAAGTACCGCCGCGTGCTTGAACTCAACGCAAAAATAGCCGAGTTCAGGCAGAAGGTTGAAAGTTACAAGTGCTTTTTCGTCGAGCCGTATTTCGCCCGCATGGATTTATACGACGATAAGGACGGCTACAACAGCTATTATATAGGCAAAAAGGGCGACTACGGGCTGGAAATCGTCGACTGGCGCGCCCCCCTCGCCCGCAAATATTACCAGAAGAGCCAGCTTAAATTTTCGATAAACGAGTTCGATTTCAAACTCATTCTGCGCCGCGCCCTGCGCGTGCACAACGGAAAGCTCCTTGGCTTCCAGAACGAATACCTGTGCCTCGACGACTACCTTACAAAGGAGGAGATAGGGGGCAGGGACGAGTCGGTAATTTTCGACCCCTTCTTGAAGGACATTTTAAAGAGCCGCAAGGAAAAGCAGGAAATCTGCGACATAATCGAAACAATTCAAGAACAGCAGTACGAAATTATCACCGCGCCCGAGCGCGAGCAGTTCGCCGTCCAGGGTGTGGCGGGTTCGGGCAAGACCATGATAATGTTGCACAGGCTGTCCTACCTCATGTACAACGACGAGAGTATACGCCCCTCCGACGTGCTCGTCATAACCCCGTCCGATTCTTTCAACGCCTTTATCGACGAGCTCGCGCAGGTTTTGGAGCTCGAAAAGGTAAAAACTTCCACGCTCGACAGCTATTTTATCGCCCTGCTCAAAAACACGGGCATAAACCTTGAAGGCAAGGTCGACTATCACGCCGACGTCCCCGCCGATTATCTCGGTTACATCTATTCGGATAAGTTTTCGTCCGACGCCGCAAAAAAGCTGGCAAAAATTTATTCGGCGGTGCGCTCCATGCTTTCGCGCGAGGTGGGGGGGGAGCTCATTGACCGCGTACTATCCTGCGCCGAAAGCCAGATGGCAGAGTACGAACGCATAAAAAACACCTCTGTCCGCGTGCGCAGGTGCGTGCTCGGCGAAATAAAGGAAAAGCCGGACGGCGGTTTGTATTACACCAAACAGATGCGCGCGCTCTTCAACTGCCTTTCGGACGTCAGGGAATTTTTGCAGCTCAACGAAAGCGAAAAGCGCATGGACGGATATTATTATTTTTACCGCCAGCTGTTGTCTTTCTATAAATCGCTGCACTTCATACGCCGCTACGGCGAAAAAATATGCCTCAACGCCGTCGAAGATTTAAAAGCCCTCGGCACTGTCGTCGAAAAGGAAATTTTCGATTTGAAGAGGTACAAAAATAATCTGAGCGGCAGGGAGGAGTACACTTATCCCGACAGGATAGCCAAGAGGGAGGAGCTTAAAAGCGAGATTGCCTCCACAATATCCCGCGTCGAAAGCATACTTTCGCAGTTTGCCGCCGCCTTTGACTTTGCCGAAGTCGCCCGCGGGGAGGGCTACCTCGTCCACATAGGCAAGTGTGAAGATACCGTCGACCTCGCCCGCTTTTTCTATAAGGAAATAGTCAGGTCGGTAAAAACGCGCTACGGCGTGTCCAACAAAATCATGTGCCGCGCCGACGTGTTCGCCCTGTGCGCCGTGCTGTCCTCCGTCGGATACGACCTCACGCCCAAATATTCCTTTGTGTTCGTCGACGAAGCGCAGGACATATCCCCCGCCGAATATGCCGTAATTAAGTACGTAAACGGCGACGCGTGCTTCAATGTCTTCGGCGATTTGAAGCAGAACATTACGCCCTACCGCGGGGTTCGGGACTGGAACCAACTCGGCTATTCGGTGTACACCCTCAACCGCAACTACCGCAACACAAACCAGATAGTCGAATATGTAGCCTCGCAGCTCGGCATAGACATGCAGCCCATAGGACTGCCCGGCGACGAGGTTGAAAGCATAGCTCCCAAGAGCATAGGCAGGTACCTTTCGGACAAAAAGGGTTTGCGCGCCGTAATAACGTCGGAGGCAAACCTGCAAAAATTTACGCGCAAGGCGTATAACGTCGTCCGCGAGAGCGGCGTCATTTCCAAATCAAAAATCAACATCATGACCGTTTACGAAAGCAAGGGGCTGGAATTCACCGCCGTGGCGGTAGTCGACGGCGACCTTTCGGTAAACGAAAAGTATATCGCTTATACCCGCGCGCTAAAAGAGCTGGCGGTAGTTCACTGATTTTGCTCAATTTGCGGCAAAATGACGAAAAACAGTAGACTAAATGCCAATCCCGTGGTAAAATGTTGCCGTTGATTGTATACGCGGTAAGGAGAGGAATATTATGTGGTATGAATACCTGTACAGGGTTCTGAGCATAGTCAATTATATCGTGCTCATAATCGTGGCGCTCGCGCTGCTGCCCCAGATTTTGTATGTGCTGCTGGCGTTTTTAAAAAAGAAAACTTTTCCCAAAAGCGACAAAAAGGGCAGAATAGCCTATATCATCCCCGCATATAACGAAGAGGACGTCATTTACGATACCGTAAAAAACGTAATCGGGGGGCAGAATTACCCGCGCGACAAGTTTGACGTGTTTGTCGTGGCGCACAACTGCACCGACGGCACTGCCGAAGCCGCCCGCAGGGCGGGCGCGATAGTGCTTGAACTCAACGACCCCGACCCCGCTCACCGCATGGCGCTGTACCCCTTGAAGTATGGCATCGACCATATAATAAACATAACCCAAAACCCCTACGATTTCGTCATTCATCTCGACGCCGACAATCACATCAATGCCGATTTCTCGTCGCTCATGAACGACGCATATCAGTCGGGCGTCGAGTTTGCCCGCCCCTACGAGGGAGCGCTCAATTCAACCCAGAACTTTTACACAAAGGCTTGCTCGCTCTTCTATGCCTTCGATTCCCGCTTCGGCAGCAGGGTGAGGGAGCGCCTCGGGCTCGCCGCCCACGTCGACGGCAGCGGCGCAACCATGGCGGTCAGCCTCTTAAAGCGCACGGGCGGTTACGACGCCGTAACCATTGCCGACGACGCCGAATACAGCCTCAATCGTATGCTCGAAGGGGTAAAGGCTCACTTTGTAGAGGATGCGATAGTCTATCAGGATTCGCCCTCCACGTTCAAAGATACCGCCGCGCGCAACCGCCGCATAGGTCACGGCGTAATGAATCTTATGAAGTCCCGCGCGGGTCAGATAATAAAAACCTTCTTCAAAACGGGCAATATGTCCCTTTTGGAGATGTTTTCGATGTACGCGCTCAACTTTTTAAACGTGTTCATCTGCATATGGTTCCCGCTCTTTTACATATATAATTTCCTGTACATAGGCTTTGCGGGCTACGGGTACATTCCCCTCCAAGTATGGACGCCCGAGTGGTACCGTATGGTGATGTGGAACACAATAATTGTCGCCGCAGTCGTGCTCGTCGCGCTGTTCATTCTGTTCGGCTACGTCCAGGCGTTCATAATCGTAATGACTGATTACAAAAAACTGGGTGCAGAGAGGCGCAGCCAGCTGCTCCCCGCAGTGTTGCTGTTCCCCGCGTTTCTTATTCTGTATATGTTCACGCTCGGCAAGGGCACTGTATCCAAACCGAAAAAATGGGATAAAATAAAGCGCAATAAAATAAGCTGATAAGGGTGTTGTTTTGGAAAACCTTGAATATGCACTTCAAATTGAAAATTTAACAAAGTCGTACGGCAATATCCACGCGGTAAACGGCATTTCCTTTAATGTAAAGAAGGGCAGCCTTTTCGCCTTCCTCGGCGTAAACGGCGCGGGCAAGTCGACGACGATCAATATCATCTGCTCCATTCTCGATAAAGACTCGGGCAAAATTTATATGGGCGGGAATGACCTCGACGAGCACCCGCAGGAGATAAAGCGCAACATAGGCATAGTCTTTCAGACATCCGTGCTCGACAAGGAACTCACCGTCTTGCAGAACCTTGAAATACGCACGGCGTTTTACGGGCTGGGCAAGCAGGAAAAGAAGGACAATATCCGCAACATAATCGAGCTTTTGGAACTCGAACCCATTTTAAAGAGACCCGTCAAAAATCTTTCGGGCGGACAGATGAGGCGCGTGGATATAGCGCGCGCCATGGTGCACCGCCCCAAACTTTTAATTCTCGACGAGCCGACCACCGGTCTCGACCCTAAAAACCGTCGCATAGTGTGGTCGCTGATAGACAGAATACGCTCTGAAACGGGCATGACGGTCTTTCTCACCACCCACTACCTCGAAGAGGCGGAGCTCGCCACCGACGTCGTTATAATGGATAAGGGCAGAATAATCGCCCGCGGCACTCCCAACGACCTCAAAAACGCTTACTCGCACGACACTTTCGTAAGTTATATCCCCAAGGACGATAAATTTGAAAGCGGGCTGGACGGCGCGGGATATAAATATCAATACGACGACGAGCAGAATTGTTACCGCATAAAAATAGCCGATACTGCCGCCGCGCGCGACATTATCGAACGTTTTCCCGCATATACCCGCGACATCGAGGTGTTGAAGGGCAGAATGGACGACGTTTTCTTAAACGTCACGGGCAGGGATATCACCGTCACGGAGGAAGAAGATGGCGGCAAAGACTAATACCCTTACTAAAAGAAATTATCTCGAACAGCTTTTAAGCCTCACAAAGCGGCACCTTCTGGTGTTTATCAACAGCCGAATGCGCGTGTTCTTCACGCTCATGGTGCCCTTTATAATATTCATCGTCTACATTTTCTTCCTGCGCGACCTCGAACTGATGACCATCGACCCGGTGCTCGAAGAATACGGACTGAGCATGAACGACGCGCAGCTAAGACAATACGTCTATACGCTCGTCGATTCGTGGATGCTTTCGGGCATCGTGGCTATGTGCACGATAACCGTGTCGTTGCAGATAAACAACATCACGGTCGGCGACAAAGAAAACGGCATAAACCGCGATTTCGCCTCTTCGCCCGTGTCGTCCAACGTGCTCATATTCAGTTACTTTCTGGCTAACTTTATAATAACTTTCGTCGTCTGCCTCATTTTCCTTCTGGTGTGCTTTATTTACCTCGGCGCGCTCGGCGAACTCATCGTCACTTTCAGGGCGGTAATTTCCATGCTCGGCGTGCTCGTGTTCGGCACGGTAAACGGCGTTCTCTTCACCGTATTTATCTGTTCGTTCATCTCGCGCGACTCCACCATGGGCAGCGTAATAACTATTTTTTCCACGGCGATAGGCTTCTTGATCGGCGCATATATGCCGCTGTTCATGCTCCCCGAGCCCGTTCAGTACGTATGCGCGTTCGTGCCCGGCACATATTCGTGTTCGCTGTTCAGGTACGCGTTCATGAGCGACGCTATAAGCGAAATGACCTCTTACGTTGTGGGTATCATGCCCGACGGCGGCGCGCAGCTGATGGAGAGTCTGACGAACAGTTTCGGCTATAACCTCAATTTCTTCGGCAACATAGTAACGCCCGGTTATCAGGCGCTGGCGCTATCTATTTTCACCGTCGTGTTGCTTATTCTGAATATCGTGTTCGGCAAAAAACTGACGGCGGTCGTCGGCGGTATGGCAAAAAAAGTCTTCGGCAAAAAAAAGAAGGCGACCCCCGAAACTCAGGCGGAGCCCTCCGAAAAGAAATAAAGTTAAACGCGCCATAATTTTTTGAACGTAAAATAAAGGCGGCGGGCGCGCAAC
>DVHK01000095.1 GCA_018712135.1 Candidatus Coproplasma avicola
CTGATAGATTTCTCCACTCGCTGTCGCTCGGTCGAAATGACAGGTAATAATTACACACTTTTCGGAAGCTCCGAGAAATAAACAGGGTATTGCAATCACAGTTTCTTTGTGGTAGAGTATAATCATGAAAATTGTGCCGCATGTCAGAATTTAAGATGCAGATATAATTAAAACAGAGAGAATATATAATGAAAAAAGTAATTTCAAGACCGGGCGCAAAACTTTTGCTCACGGGCGAGGGTATAGAGCTTCGTCGCGGCATATTCGGGGGGCAACGCAAATTTTTAAGCTGGATTGACGTCGCCGCCGTAGGTTTTTTCGTTGGCGACATGGTGCATACGGCGTTCGATTTCAATTCTTATGCAACTTCGGGCGCAACCGGCGTACCGCCGCTTATGGCGAAAAAGTATGACTCTTACGATTTGTTCATCTACTTTTCGGTGTTCAAACCGCGCGGCTTCGGCATGGACGACATCCTCCCCGTATTTCGCGAAGAGCGCAACATATGTCTCAATCTCGGCGGCGGAGGATATTTCGTCGCCCACTCAATCAAAAAGATTGCCGACCGCACCGCGCAGACAGTAGCCGCATTTTACGGCGGCGACATAATTAACCGCGCCGCAGTATATCACGAGTGAAAGCATATATCCGACATGCCGACAGCGAATTCCCGGGCGGGCGAAATATTATCGCCGCTTTTATAATAAAATATATTCTGCATGTTGCAATGGGCAAAGTAATATGTTAAAATAATTACAGGGCGTTGTGCAAATCGCGGGGGCAAAATGCGTTTAAAGGCAAATCAATACCGCACGCCCCGATAAGAGTATATCGGCAAGCGCGTATATTTGTCTGTATTTATCGGTTTTCCGCACCGCCCGACGCGCGCAATTAAAGAAAAATATTTTTGCGCAGCTGAGGTCAAAACCCGCGGCTGTATGCCGCTCGTTGCGGCATATGTGCGAGGCAACTCAAAAATTAAAAGCAAAGGAGTGAATATGGAAGATATTTTGCAATGCAGCGGACTGTCCAAGCATTACGGCAAATTTGCCGCTCTGTACGACGTGACTTTTTCGGTTCCGCGCGGCGGGGTAGTGGGACTGCTCGGCCCCAACGGCAGCGGAAAGTCAACTTTTATAAAGCTCGCCATGGGCATGCTTCAACCCGACGCGGGCAGCATAACCATAAACGGGCTGGCGCCTTCGCCCGTCACCAAGGCGGTGACCGCCTACCTGCCAGACGCCAACTACCTCGACGAGCATGTGCGCGTCGAAGGGCAGGTCAAGTACTATGCCGACTTTTTCAAAGATTTTAACCACGGCAAATGCGAAGCCCTTTTGGAGCGCCTCGGCATTTCGCCAAAGCAGAAAATCAAGACTCTTTCAAAGGGCAACAAGGAAAAGTTAGGGTTAATACTTACCATGTCGCGCGACGCGCAGTTATATATTCTCGACGAACCGATCGCGGGCGTCGACCCCGCCGCGCGCGATTTCATACTCGATACCGTCATGACCAACCGCGCCGAGGGTTCGACCATTTTCCTCTGCACACACCTCATCGCCGATATCGAACCTATTCTCACCTATGCAATTTTCCTCAACCGCGGCAAAGTAGTCATGCAGTCGTCGGTGGAGGAGGTGCACGAAAAACAGGGCAAAACGCTCGACCAGTTGTTCAGGGAGGTATTCAGATGGTAGGCAAACTTTTAAAGCACGAGCTGATACGCATAGCCCGCATAGCCGCGGTGCCTGCCGCCGCAATGGTTGGTCTTGCAATAATTCTTCGCATTTCTCTCATCAATTCCGAGGTCGACTCCGTTACTGCAATCGTCATCGGTTTCTATTCGCTGTCGGTAGTGGCAACTATTTTCGTGTGCGCGTGGGTGGGCATTACCCGCTTTTACCGCACGCTGTTTACGAGCGAGGGTTATATGACGCTCTCCCTGCCCGTAACGGCAGATCAGCTCATTTTGTCCAAACTGCTATCGTCGCTCATAGCCGTCGTCTGCGGCGTAGTCGTCTGCGTGTTGTCCGCGCTCATTCTCGCAATCGGTCAGGATGTCAGCGTATGGCAGATTATAGGCGAAGTTTTCAACGAAATTTTCAGCATCTTCCCCTTACTCGCCCAGGCTATAGGAGGACTCGCTCTGTTCGAGATAATCCTTCTGCTCATCGTCATGATACCCGAATCGCTGCTTTTATTCTACCTCGTAATGTCGATAGGTCAGCTGTTTACAGGTAAAGCCAACCGCACGGTTATATCTGTGGCGGTATATTTCATCGGTGCGTTTGTGTGGAGCTTGATTTACACCCTTATAGGAATGCCCTTGCTTACCTCCGCGTCTAATGTATCACCCCACCTCGCGCTGTGGATAATGATAATTTTCACCATAGCCGTAGACGTGGCAAGCTACTTTATCGTCAGGTACATCATAAAGAATAAAGTCAACCTTATTGCGTGATTGGCGGGTATATATACCCCGACGAACGGGGTTTGGATAAAAATTAAACAGTACAATAAGCGCGCGGCGCGGGGCAATGCC
>DVHK01000096.1 GCA_018712135.1 Candidatus Coproplasma avicola
CAAGTGCGACGACTATCCCTTCGGCGGCGGCGCGGGCATGGTCATGATGCCCCAGCCCATTGCCTCGGCGATAGAGGCGGTCGACCCGGATCATTCGGCGCGCAGAATTTTCATGTCGCCAAAGGGGGCAATCTTCACCCAGCAGAAGGCGTTCGAACTCAATTCGTGCGGGCATATCCTGCTGTTATGCGGGCATTACGAGGGCGTCGACCAGCGCGCGATAGACATGTTTATCGACGAGGAGATCTCGATAGGCGACTATGTTCTGACGGGCGGCGAACTGCCAGCCATGGTCGTGTGCGACGCCGTGGCGCGCTATGTCGACGGAGTGCTGTCGGACGGCTCGCTTGTAGACGAAAGTTTTGCCGACGGGCTTTTAGAATACCCCCAATACACCCGCCCCGCCGTCTTTCGCGGGGTCGCCGTGCCCGATGTGTTACTTTCGGGCAACCATCAAAAGGTCGCTGAATGGCGCAGGGAGCAGAGCGAGCGCATAACCGGGGAGCGCCGCCCCGACCTGTTGAAAAAATAAATTGCTTACTGCAATTTATTTTTCAGTTAATAATTAAAAGTTAATAATGAATAATTGAGGTGAATTGCGACGCCTGCGCCGCAAAGCGAAATTTTTCTAAATTAAAATACTAACGTCTTCACGTGAAGTCGCGCCTTTACGCAGCGCAACACAAACTGATAATGCCGAAAAACGGTAGGCGGAATTGATTTCCGCCGTTAAGCCGTTTTCGACCGATTAACTCGCTGCATATCGCACGGAGCTGCTTGCAGCGAGTACGATATGAGCGATTTTTTATGAAGTTTATTCAATGGTTCCCGGGGCATATGACCAGGGCAATGAGAATGATGGAGGAGAGTGTCGGCGTGTGCGACGGCATAATTTATGTGCTCGACGCGCGCTGTCCCGCCTCGTCATACAACAAAAATCTCAAAAAAACCTTCGCATCCCGCCCCGTTCTGTACGTTCTCAATAAATGCGACTTAGCCGACGGCAAGACCGACGGCTTTGTCAAACTCATCCGCGAGAAGGGCGGCGCCTGCATTAAGCTCAACGCCGTCAATGCCAATTCGCGGCGGGATATTGCGGGGGCAATTTCCTTGCTCATCGCCGAAAAACAGCAAAAAAGTCTTTCAAAGGGCTATAACCGCATTTTCCGTTTTATGGTGTGCGGCGTGCCCAACACGGGCAAGAGCACGGTCATTAATCTTTTGTCGCGCGAAAAACGCGCCGCCACGGGCGATAAGGCGGGCGTGACTCGCGGCAAGCAGTGGATAAGGTGTGACGGATTCGAACTGCTCGACACCCCCGGTACAACTCCGCCCGCGTTTGAAAACCAAAAGCTCGCCGTCCGCCTCGCCTTTGTCGGTTCGCTCAACGACGATATACTCGATATCGACGATATAGCCCTCGCCCTGCTCGCCGAGCTCGCGCAAAAATATCCGCAGAATATTATGGAGCGCTACGGCATAGAGGTCGGCGAACCGCTCGGAATGTTGGAGGGCGTCTGCCGCCGCCGCGGATTTATGCTGCGCGGGGGCGATTTCGACTACGAGCGCGCCGAGCGCGCCGTGATAGACGACTTCCGCAAGGGGCGCATAGGCAAGGTCACGCTCGACGACCTTTCAGACTGCGAAGGTCTTGAATTTTAAAATGGATAAGCTATATTACGAAGGCAAACTTCATGCGGACGGCTATAAATATGTGTGCGGCGTGGACGAGGTCGGGCGGGGCCCGCTGGCAGGCCCCGTCGTGTGCGCGGCTGTAATTATGCCCGAGGGCGGCTTTATCGAGGGCGTGGACGACAGCAAAAAACTCACCGCAAAAAAGCGTGAAAAGCTCGCCGAACTCATAAAGCAAAATGCCGTTGGTTGGGCAATATGCCGCGTCGAACCGCAGGTGATAGACGAGATTAACATTTTGCAGGCAACGCGGCTGTGCATGAAAAACGCCGTCCAAAGCCTTTCAATTCGCCCCGATTTTGTGCTGACCGACGGCAACATGACGCTCGATATAGACATTCCGCAAAGGAGCATAGTCAAGGGCGATGCTCTGTGCTATTGCATAGGCGCCGCTTCGATAATCGCCAAGGTGGAGAGGGATGCGCTCATGGCGCAATATGCGGGGGTGTATCCCGGTTACGGGTTCGAGCGCAACGCCGGCTACGGCACGGCGGCGCACATAGCGGCGATAAAGGAGAGGGGGCTGTGCCCCATTCACCGCAGGAGTTTTACAAAAAAATGGCAGTGAGGGGAGCAAAGCGTCGCTTCGGCTTTTCGGGCGAGCGCAAGGCGGCAAAATATTTAAAGAAAAACGGCTATAAGATACTCGCGCGCAACTTCCGCTGTCCCTTCGGCGAAGTCGATATAATCGCCTCGTCGGGGGATATTGTGGCGTTTATCGAGGTAAAAGCGCGCTCCGGCAACTCCTTCGGACAGCCCAACGAGGCAGTCCGCGCCGACAGGCAAAAGCGTTACATAAACTGCGCCCGCCTCTATTTTTCGGGCAGGGATATCGACTGCGTTGTGCGCTTCGACATAATTGAAGTGGGCGCAGACGGCATTAACCACATCGAAAACGCTTTTACGGCATAGCGGCTTATATATTATTGTATATAAGGTATGCGGGTTGGGGATAATTTGCTTTGCCGATAGACTTTCTCCGCTTCGCACACTATCATGTGCTTGAAAGTGGGCGATAGATTTCTCCATGCGCCGCCGCGACCGAAAGTCGCGGCGGGCTTAGTCGAAATGACAAGAGGGGGGGATTTTGGCGCGTTGTGGCGCTAAAATAATCGCAAGTTGGTGCATTTCCTCTTATGCACAACTTGGGTTAAATAATTTTGTGTGAAAATTGCGACACACCCCCTAAAATGAGTTGCAATTTAGTTTTTTGTTTGGTAAGATATAAAAGCTGATTAAGTTTACTGTACGCCGCTCGGCGTTTGAATATAAGGAGGTAACAGCATGAAAGGTCTTATTGAGGCAATCGAAAAGGAAGGCATGAAGGAAAATGTCCCCGCGTTCAACGTCGGCGACACTGTAAGGGTCGGCTTCAAGGTTATTGAAGGCACCAAGGAAAGAATTCAGAACTTTGAAGGCGTTGTAATCGCCAAAAAGCACGGTGGAATAAGGGAAAGCTTTACCGTAAGAAGGCTTTCTTTCGGCGTAGGCGTCGAAAGAACTTTCCCCGTTCATTCGCCCAAGATTGCTTCCATAACCGTCGTCAAGAAGGGCAAGGTCAGAAGGGCTAAGCTCTACTACCTGCGCGGTCTCACGGGTAAGGCGGCAAAAATCAAGGAAGTCAAGTAATTTAAAAAAGCTCCCGTCGCGTGCGGGAGCGATTTTTTTTAACACAAATCTCGCCTTGCGCGGCTGCGATTTGTCGTTAGTTAAGCGCCACGCGCTCTTGCCGCGACCTTAAAATAGCCCTCTTATTATATAGTCGCGGCAATTCACTGTGCTG
>DVHK01000097.1 GCA_018712135.1 Candidatus Coproplasma avicola
ATAGATTTCTCCACTCGCTTACGCTCGGTCGAAATGACATAAGTAATATGTAATAAAAGAGTTTTCGACGAGCGTATGCACGTCGAAAAATCCCATATACAGCAAACGAACTATAAGCGTGCACCCGCGCAAGCGGGGGCTTGCAAAGGTGAGTTTGCTTTTGCGCGCAAGCGCATAAATTAATTCAATAATCCTCGGCGAAAAAAGGTTTTTCGCCGAAGGAGGCGATGCAAGCGTAAAAGGTGGTAAGCCGAATAAATTCGGCTTGCCGCTGTCGGCGCTTTATATAAATAATACAACATCATTAAAACATCGCGCAAAACCGTGGCTTTTGCGCGAAAGCCGCGGCGCAATCCCACTGAAAGGTCAAGCCGAGATTTTCTCGGCTTGATAAAAGCAGGAATTTGCGCCCGCGGCGGAGGTAGGTTTTCGGCTCAACACTACCGCATAAAAAAACCGAAAAAAGGAGAAAGTGCGTAAGAAGCATGTACCCCTTGCGAGCGGTTTTAAAGCCGCTCTTTTTTATGCCTTTTGATGATTAAAATGGGCATATTGCGGGGTCTGCACACGGCCGTGCGCACTCAAAAACAAATGAACAAAAAGTTTAAGTTCACAACTCTGATGATTTGCAGGGCGGGGCTTATAGCCGCGCTCTACGCCGTCATCACCTGGGCTCTCGGCGCGTTTGCCTACGGCCCGTTCCAGATTCGCCCCGCCGAGGGGCTTATAGTGCTTTCGCTCTTTTATATCGAAGCCGTTCCCGGTCTTTACGTCGGCTGTATGCTGGCAAACATCTTTTCGGGCTGGGGCGCTTACGACATATTCCTCGGAAGTCTGGCAACCCTCGCTGCGGCGGCGCTTTCTTTCGGGGTAGGAAGGCTGATTAAAAACGACGTAATAAAACTCGTTCTCTGCGGCATTTTCAACACCGTGTTAAACGCCTTTGTCATTCCTGCGGTAAGTATTCTCGGCGGCGGCACAGACCCTTATTGGGTGTTCTTCGGCTCGATGGTACTCACCGAGGCAGTCTGGTCGTTCGCAATCGGCGCGCCTTTGTATTTTGCAATCAAAAGGCTGATCACAAAAAACGTAACGGTCATGCTTCCCGTCTTAGGCATGAGAAAAAAAGCGCACACAAATTTGTAAAATTTATGCCAACGTTTTATGGCGAAAAAATTTGTAAAATTTCACGGAAAAATCAAGAAAAACACTTGCAAAATAATTTAAAGTTATTTATACTGAATATGGTAGAGATGGGCTACTAATATCACTTTTATGGAGCAGTATTATGACAATCACAGAAGCAGTAGCAAAAAGACTCGGCAGTATCTTGAAGGAAAGAGGTATGATGAAAAAGGAGTTCAGGGAACTCCCCGGCGTTAAAGGACAGAGCGTCTGCAATATTTTCAGAACAAAGTCTACGCCTTCTATCTCGATGACCACTCTTTACAGGGTATGCAATGCGCTCGGAATGACCATGGCAGAGTTCCTCGACGATCCCGTTTTCGACGAAGTCGAAGTTCCCGGCATAGACAAGTAATATGCCTGCCGTAATTTTCCGGCAAGAATGACAATTGAAATGCGCGCGCGGAAAAATTTCCGCGCGCTTTTTCATTTATAAATGAGTACAAAAAGTGTAATAACTGCGGCATATTGCGGGGGCAATTAAGTAAAAGCTGCCATTTTCGCAAAATTTAAAGGCGCGCGCTTTCTTAAAGCGCGCGCCTTTGTTTGTCATTTATTTGTCGTTAAATTTATTTTGCGCAGTTCTTTTTGAGAGTTTCAAGGCAATCGGTAAGTTCCGCGGGGATCCTCGTCTTTATGGTATTCTTGTAGTAGCTTTCGATTTCGTCGGCTTCTTTTGCCCACTTTTCTTTGTCTACTTCGAGTATGCCTTTCAAATCGTCCAGGCCGAATTTGTGTCCGGGCGCGATTTCGTAATCGAGGTCTTCAAGGTCGATATCCTGGGGTCTGGGCACGTAGCCTATCGCCGTCTCGTCGGCATCAACGGCTTCGTCGCAGCGTTTTAAAATCCATTCGAGCACGCGCATGTTGTCGCCGAAGCCGGGCCAGATGAAGTTGCCGTCCTCGTCCTGTCTGAACCAGTTGACGTTGAAAATCTTGGGAGGATTTTTGACTACTTTGCCCATATCTATCCAGTGCCGGAAGTAATCGCCCATGTGATATCCCGCAAAGGGTTTCATAGCCATGGGGTCGTGGCGGAGTACGCCCGTCGCGCCCGTCGCCGCCGCCGTCGTCTCGGACGACATGGCGGAGCCTACGAACACGCCGTGGTTCCAGTCCCTCGACTGATATACGAGGGGAGTGGTGGAAGCTCTTCTGCCGCCGAAGATGATTGCAGAAAGGGGCACGCCCTCTTTTGAATTGAATTCGGGCGAAATGCAGGGGCAGTTTGCCGCGGGCGCCGTAAAGCGCGAATTGGGATGAGCGGCATAGGTCGACTTATCCTTTTTGTTGAACTTGGCGGGCGACCAGGGCTTGCCAGTCCAGTCTATGCAGTGTTCGGGCAGGTCTTTGTTGAGCCCTTCCCACCACACGGTCATGTTGTCGGTGTCGAGTGCGACGTTGGTGAATATCGTTCCCCTCTTTGTCGCCGCCAGGGCGTTGGGATTGGAGTGCTCGTTGGTGCCGGGAGCAACGCCGAAGAAACCGTTTTCGGGGTTTACAGCCCAAAGTCTGCCGTCGGCGCCCACTCTTATCCATGCAATGTCGTCGCCCACGCACTCGATTTTATATCCCTTTTCAAGGTAATGCTTGGGAGGCACGAGCATGGCGAGGTTGGTCTTGCCGCAGGCCGAAGGGAATGCCGCCGCAACGTATTTCTTCTGACCGTCGGGATAGGTTACGCCGAGGATGAGCATGTGTTCCGCCATCCAGCCCTCGTTTTTGCCGAGGTAGGAAGCTATGCGCAGGGCAAAGCACTTTTTGCCCAGAAGCACGTTGCCGCCGTAAGCCGAGTTTACCGAAATAATCGTGTTGTCCTCGGGGAAATGCATTATATAGCGGTTGTCGGCGTCGACGTTGCATTTTGCGTGGAAACCTTTAATAAAATCTCCGTCGGGGCCGATAGCCTTCAAAACGCTTTCGCCAACGCGGGTCATTATGTTCATGTTTAAAACTACATAAATGGAGTCGGTTACTTCAATGCCGTAGCGGGCAAAAGGAGAACCGACTACACCCATGGAGTAGGGTATAACGTACATAGTTCTGCCCTTCATGGAGCCGCGGGCGATTTCGGATGCGAGTTCATACGCCTGTTTGGGATCCATCCAGTAGTTTACGGGACCTGCGTCGTCCTTGTCTTTGGTGCAGATAAAGGTTCTGTCCTCAACGCGTGCAACGTCGTTCACCTTTGTTCTGTGCAGGTAGCAGTCGGGCAGAATGCTCTGGTTGAGCTTTATAAGCTCGCCCGATTTAACGGCCTCTTTCCTCAACTCGTCAAGCTGATCAAGCTCGCCCGTAATCCACACGATGTTGTCGGGCTGGGCAAGTTCGGCGCTCTCTTCAACGAAGCCGAGTACTTTCTTGTTCTTGGTAAGTGCCATATATAAATTCTCCTTTAAGAATGTATTGCAAAGGTCAAAGGGGCAAAAATATTTGCTTTTTGCCCGATATTTATCGTCCCCCGTATAAAAGTATACCAAAATTTGCGCGGTATTGCAACAAAATGAACGCGTTTGCCCTGTTTTTTTCGCGCCGCGCTCAATTCGTGCGGCGCGAAAGTCATGTTGCGCATCTGAGGGGTGGGGGAGAGTCCACCCCTGTCATTTCGACCGAAGCACACGAAGGTGTGCGAAGCGGAGAAATCTATCAGTAAGGCAGTAATAAGGAATAGATTTCTCCACTCGCTATCGCTCGGTCGAAATGACATAAGTAATAAAAAATGGTTGTCCGCAAGATGAGTTTGATAGAGAAATAATGCTTGATTGCGGAATATGGTACAGCGGAACGCTGTTGTCCGCAAGATGGATAGGATAATGTGATGACGCCCAATTGCGGAGTAAGGCAGCGGCGACACGCCGCCTGTCATTTCGACTAAGGCGCCGCGACTTTTAGTCGCGGCGCCGCATGGAGAAATCTATTTGTAGATCAAAATTTCTCCAAGCGCATATATTAACTGCGCATAATAAATATTTTCCGTACGATACCGCATATTTTTACACAATAAGTCAGTCTGCGCGCGCATTTAAAGCATATAATAGCTTAAAAGGAGGGGACAATGGCAGGATACGTCAGGCGGATCGCGCTTATCAAAACATTAAAATCGGGCTACTCATCGGACGGCGGCGGGCTTAAAGGTATAGTCCGCTGCGAGGCTTACGCGGGGCTGCTGCGCGTGGAAGCGTCCATGATAAACTTTGCCCCCTTAGACGAGGGCGAGTATCGCATAGGTATTTCCGACGGTCAGAGAGTGGCAATTTTTTCGCCCCCCGTCTATGAAGAGGAGTGCGACTTCGACCCGTCCGAAGGCTTTGCGTGCCTCATCTGTTACTGCCGCGCGGGCGCGGTAGTGCCCGTTGCCTGCGCAGTATGCGGCGACTGTCAGGGGCGGCTCGCCGCCGTGCAGAGCGCGATAGAGAGCGAAGAACAGCCGCCCAAGACGGCTTATAACGACGAAGCCATTGCCGACGAAAACTATTATGAACTGGAAACTGATAAAAACGGCGGAGCTGTACGCCCGCCTCAAAAGCAAGAAGAGGGGCGCGCAGATGATCAGGATGAAGAGGGCGCTCGCGCTGTCCCGCTCGCGCCGGGAGAAGAGTCAACTATCAGATATTCCGCAAGCTCCTTCCGCATAGGCGGCTCGCCCGAAAGGGAGGAGGATATTTGCGCGGCAGACGACGGCAAAACGGACGGCGGTCAGAGCAACGGCGCCGCGCATGGCGCGGCTTCGCCCCGCGCGGCGGGAGGGGAGGAATATGGCGCAGATACGTCCGCCCGACCCGAGCTTGCTGGCGGCGGATTTTATGAGCGCATGAGCGACGACGTAAAAAAGATATTCTCTACATACCCGCATTTATCTGCGCTCGAACAGACGATAGAGGGCTCGCGCTGGGCAAAAATTTCTTACGGCAGCGGCTTCTATTACGCGTTCGGCGTAATATATTCGGGGGGCAACGCAAAATATCTGTGCTACGCCGTACCCGTTCCCGAGGGAGCGCCCTGTCCCGAAAGTTTAAAGGGCAGGGCGGGCTACATTCCCGTAAAGGGCGCGGGGTACTGGGTTATGTATCAGGACGCGCAGACGGGCGTCAGCATAAGCGTCGAGCAGAGTTGAAAATTTAAACGTAACAGCTACCCTGTCATTTCGACTAAGGCGCCGCGACTTTCAGTCGCGGCGCC
>DVHK01000098.1 GCA_018712135.1 Candidatus Coproplasma avicola
TCTGCGGGCGCGCCGCAGCGGTCAGGCTGCCCGCAGGAATTGGTCGTCCGCCGCCGCGTATTTTTCCGTCGTTGCTTGTTCGCCGCCGCGTATGTAAACAAATTGCAGTTCGTCGCCCTCACGCACGGTCAGCATAATGTCGTCTATATCGAACGCGCGCGAAAGTTCGTGCGCCGTTCCGTTTATTATTATCGACGTCAGTCTGTCGCCTTCGGTCAGACCGAGTTCGTCCGCCGCCGAGCCGCTTTCAACGGAAGTCACGTATATTTCTTCGGTTATGCTTCCGATGCCCGTAGAACCGAGCGAGTATTTTGCGTTGCGCCCCTCGACGGTAAGCCCGCTATCCGCGGCGTAAACGCCCTCGGTGCTCTCGTCGCCGTCGGTCGCGTAATATATTATGTTGTCGGCTGCGCCCTTTACGATGGATACGGGTATGGCGTAGCATATGTTTTCGTTCGAGTCTGCGCCCGCATTGGTTATGCCTATCAGTTCGCCGTCGGAGTTGAACAGTCCGCCGCCCGAATTGCCGTGATATATCGCCGCATCGTAGCGTATCGAACGATAACTTTCGTATTGTCCGATTTCGTCTATGTCGAGATTTATGTATTCGCTGTCCACGCTGACTATTCCCGCGGTCGCGGTTATGCCTTCCGCCTCGGCGTTGCCTATGGCGTAAACTTCTTCTCCCACGCTGTAACCGTCGGCAAGCTCAACCGCCTTAACGCCGTCGTTTATGGCAAAAACATCGTCTTTGTCGGCGCGCAGCACGGCGAGGTCGTACTGCATAGACCCGCCTATATACTCGCACGAAATGGCTGTGTCGCCGTAATCGTATTCGTAATATCCCTCGTCGTCGTAACCTGCCAGAACGGGTGAGGACTCGCTGCCGTAAAGGTAGCAATAAATTTCGCGCCCTATAAGCGAGCCGCCGTTTTTGTTTTCGTCGGCGGCGGAATCGTAAACCACGTGGTAGTTTGTAAGTATGTATACGTAGTCGTCGTCAATGTCGTAAATGACGCCCGAACCGCCGCTCTGCGCTATCTGCGAAGTCGTTATACCGCCCATGCCCGGAAATCCGCCCGAAACTACGGTCGTTTCCACGAACTCGGCGTAAACCGAAACGCTCGACAAAAGGCTGCGGCTTATCTGCGAGCTGCCCGTATCGTCCGCCGATATGGTGAGATATTGTTCAATAAACTGCGCAAGCGTCATGTCGGAGCCTGTCTCCGCCACGTAGGTATTGTATATGTCCTCGATGGTAAGATCGCTGCCGTCTTTGCCGTCCTCGCCGTCTTTGCCGTCCTTTCCCGCTGTCGAGGTAAGTTGCTCGACTCTTCCGTCCGAATAGGTTACGGAATAGCCGTTTTCGGTCTGTTCGACCGAAACTACGTAAGCCTGACTTTCGTCGCTCGCCTGTGCCTGCGTTTCGCACGCCGCAAATGCCGCAACCGACGCGCACAGCGCCGCCGCAACCGTTATGCCCAAAACTTTTTTTGCTCTCAAACCATGCATAAAACAGTCTCCTTCGCAAAAGCGGCTGCACCGCTTTTACATTAAATATTAAACGATATAAATGTGTAGTTAATTTGCCCGCAATGTAAAAAAATGGTTAATTTACGTTGAAATTGTGTTAAAGCCTTGCGACACAAATGCCCCTTTAACGCAGGCGCACGCCTTTGCTTGTTTGCTCTGTATGGAAGTTTTCTCCGTGCAAAGCATGTCGAAAACTCTTCTATGGCGCCTTGCTTGTATTCTTTGACTACGCGCGGCGAAAGGAAGGGGGAGGTTTTCCTTGCCTGCGGTAAGGAAAGCCCGAAAACGCCCGAATTCGCCGTTTTTCGGGTGAGTATCACAATATATTGTTAAAATGTTAAAAACTTTCATACAATATATTGTGTCCATACGCTTGACTTTGCCGCGGTATAAAGGTTATAATGATAATCGTTGCGGCATGAAGGACAATTAAACTTCAAAATGTGCGCAATCTGTCGTGTTATCAACAATTCCACAAAGGATTGTGTATAACTCAAATAAATTATCAATATATTGTGTGTTTTCTATTGACAAACGTCTTTTGCGGTAGTACAATAGTAACTGTACCCTCTCCGGACATGTTTCCGTCGGGGGCGCAAATTTACACGGGAGAAAATATTTGATTTTCCGCGGCGGCAAGGCAGGCGGAAGAAAGGTGATGATATGAAAGTTATTAAAAGAGACGGCTCTACCGTAGATTTCGACAGAAGCAAAATCGCCAAAGCCATAGGCAAGGCAAACGAGTCGGTCGACTTCGAGGACAGGATCGACGATAAACAGATAGAAAAGATTGTCGACGACATTGCAGGCCGTCACCGTTCGAGGCTGCTCGTCGAGGACATTCAGGATATGGTCGAGGAAAAGCTCATGGAGCTGCAAAAATATCAGCTCATGAAGTCTTATATTCTCTACCGCTATGAGCGCGCCCTCATCCGCAAGGCAAACACCACGGACGAAAGCATTCTTTCGCTCATCAAAAACGCCAACAAGGACGTAATGGAGGAGAACTCCAACAAAAACGCCCACACGGCGGCTACCCAGCGCGACCTCATCGCTGGCGAAGTTTCAAAAGACCTCACCCGCAGGTTGCTTCTGCCCGAATATCTTGCAAAGGCTCACGACGAGGGCGCCATTCACTTCCACGACGCCGACTACTTCATTCAGCCCATTTTCAACTGCTGTCTCGTAAATATCGGCGACATGCTCGACAACGGCACCGTAATGAACGGCAAGATGATCGAAAGCCCCAAGTCTTTCCAGGTCGCCTGCACCGTCGTCACGCAGATAATCGCCTCCGTCGCCTCCTCGCAGTACGGCGGACAGTCGGTAAACGTCGCTCATCTCGGCAAGTATCTGCGCCGCACGCGCGAAAAGTACAGAAGGCAGTGCGACGAAAAATTCGGAGACTCGATATCCGAAGAGGAGAAGAACGAGTTCGTCGAAATGAGGCTCAAAGACGAGCTCAAAGCCGGCGTTCAGACCATTCAGTATCAGATAAATACGTTGATGACCACAAACGGTCAGTCGCCTTTTGTTACGCTCTTCATGTACCTCGACGAGAACGACCCCTACATTGAAGAGAATGCGATGATAATCGAGGAGATTTTGCGCCAGCGTTACCAGGGCATCAAGAACGAGGTTGGCGTATATGTCACACCCGCGTTCCCCAAGCTGGTGTATGTGCTCGACGAAAATAACTGCTTAAAGGGTGGCAAGTACGATTATTTAACCAGGCTTGCGGTTAAGTGTTCTTCAAAGCGTCTCTATCCCGATTATATTTCGGCTAAAATGATGCGCAAAAATTATGAAGGCAACGTATTCTCGCCCATGGGCTGCCGCTCCTTCCTTTCACCCTGGAAGGACGAAAACGGCAACTACAAGTTTGAGGGCAGGTTTAACCAGGGCGTCGTATCGATAAATCTTCCCCAGTGCGGCATACTCGCCAAGGGCGATGAAAATAAGTTCTGGGAAATTCTTGAAGAGAGGCTTCAGCTTTGTTTCGATGCGCTCATGGTTCGCCACAATGCACTCATGGGAACGGTTTCGGACGTATCTCCCGTACATTGGCAGTATGGCGCAATTGCCCGTCTGGATAAAGGCGAAAAGATAGATAAATACCTCTTTGGCGGCTATTCTTCGATTTCTTTGGGATATATCGGTCTGTACGAGGTAACAAAGCTGGTCAAAGGCGTCTCCCACACCGATCCCGAAGGCGAAAAGTTTGCCGTAAAGGTAATGCAGTGCCTGCGCGATCATTGTGAAAAGTGGAAGAAGGAAACCAATATCGGGTTTGCCCTCTACGGTACCCCTGCGGAATCGCTTTGCTACCGTTTTGCCCGCATCGACAAGGAGCGCTTCGGCACAATTCCCGACGTAACCGACAAGGGTTACTACACCAACAGCTATCACGTAGACGTGCGCGAGCATATCGACGCGTTCTCCAAGTTCAAGTTTGAAAGCCAGTTCCAGGAAATTTCGTCCGGCGGCGCAATATCCTACGTCGAAATTCCCAACATGCGCAACAACCTTACGGCTCTCGAAGATGTCGTCAAGTTTATTTACGATAACATCCAGTACGCCGAATTCAACACCAAGTCCGACTATTGCCAGGTCTGCGGATTCGACGGCGAAATTATCATCAACGACGATAACGAGTGGGAATGCCCCGTCTGCCACAACAAAGACCAGCGCAAGATGAACGTAACCCGCCGCACGTGCGGATATCTCGGCGAAAACTTCTGGAACGTCGGCAAGACCAAGGAAATCAAAGCCCGCGTTTTACATCTTTAAAAGTAACGTAAAATTACACTTTGTCGGCGAAAAATTCGCCGACAAAGTTTTATTTGACAGAGTGAAACGGCGGCATATATGCCGCCGCGAAATAAACTCCTGCGGCATTTGTGAAATGCAATTTAGGTTGCGTTGATGTAAGAATTTTTGCGGCTATGCCGCATAATTTTCGCCATAACGTACGGCATAGCCGTACATTTCACAAATACCTGTGGTATTTATTTCACGCGCCAAAGGCGCATTTCACGCAAGTGTAACTTGCATTTCACGTACTATAATTTGGCGTCAGCCAAGACCTTTGTGAGGCTTCTAAAAAATAATGTCGCAAGGCGAATTCATTTCGCCGCCAGCGAACCCAATTAGTCGCGCCAGCGAGCTCACCTGAGGTGAATTTGCGCGATTAATTAATATGAGTGCCCTTAGGCATCGCGCAAAGAGACGAGCAACATTGTTCTTCAAACAGTGGTTACCCACTGTTTGAATGTTGTGAGATGAGTGAGCACCTTCCGCCGTGCGAACGGTGACCGAAAACGGCGTTATCCTTACGCCGTTTGAGAAGGAGCTCCCCCAATCACGAAAAATTGTTGCGCGTCGCCAGCGCACAATTTTTGTGAGATTTTATAATAATTTACGTTACGAGGGGAATTTATTTCCCCGAAGTAGCCCCAATTTGCGCGTACCTGCGGCTCACCGTGGTGAATTGCCGCGACTCCATATAATATGAGTGCAATCATAATGTCGCGGCAAGAGGAGCTGGCTCCTCAAAATCACGAAAAGTCGCAGGCGGCGCCAGCCAAGACTTTTGTGAGTAAATTTATATGAATTACGCTAAAATAAAATGGACTGATATATCAAACGGGCCCGGAGTGCGCGTGTCGCTGTACGTCAGCGGCTGCCGCAATCACTGCAAGGGCTGTTTCAATCCCGAAACGTGGGATTTCAACTATGGCGACCCCTTCACCGAAGAGGTTGAAAATTCGATAATCGATGGCATGAAGCCCGACTATATCAAGGGCTTTACTCTCGTCGGCGGCGACCCGTTTGAACCCGAAAACCAAAAGGCGCTTGCGCCTTTTCTTGAAAAATTGCGCGCCGCCTATCCCGCAAAATCTATATGGTGCTTTACGGGCTATGATTTTGAAAAAGACCTTTTAACGGGCAAGCTGGGCGATGCAGACCTCGTCACGCGCATGTTGTCCTGTCTCGACGTGCTCGTCGACGGCAGATTTGTCGAAGAGCTTAAAAACCCCGGCCTATGGTTTCGCGGTTCGTCTAATCAGCGCGTAATTCTCGTGCAACAGTCGCTCGCGCGCGACGAAGTCGTGCGGCTGGTCGCTATAACCGACAGGCTGTATGTGCGCAAGTTCAATGAGTGCGACGAAGAGGGACTGTATGAGATCCTCGGCGACGGGCAAACGATGAAGTTTATCGAGCCGCCCTTCACGCGCGACGGAACGCGTGAGTTCTTGCGCGATATCTGCATAGGAAAGGGGTATGCGCTCGCAGCGGAGCTCAAAGATACGGGCAAACTCATCGGGTATATTCTCATAAAGCCCTGCGGCGACGGGCTTTATGAAACGGGCTGGATATTCCATAAAGATTATCGCGGCAGGGGCTATGCTTACGAGGCGGTAAACGCCGTATTCGATTATGCCTTTGCAGAGCTCGGCGCGTCCGAGTTTACGGCTTCCGCCGATGAAAGAAACCAGCCTTCTCTCAACCTTATCGAAAAACTCGGCATGAAATATGTGCGCTCGGAAAAAGAGGACGGCAATCTCCTGCTCGTCTATATGAAGAACAAGGGCAATAAATAGTTGCCGGCAGACAATAAAATTTTTTACACAGGATATTTTATGAAAGTACAAATTAAAAAGCTTAACCCCGATGCAAAACTTCCCGTCTACGGCAGTTCGTATGCCGCGGGCGCCGATCTGTTCGCCTGTACCGACGGCGATGTCACAATCGAACCCCATAAAACGGCGATGATTCCCACAGGATTTGCCATGGAACTGCCCGAGGGCTATGCGGGATTTATTTATGCGCGCAGCGGACTTGCCTCCAAAAAGGGACTTGCCCCCGCCAATAAAGTGGGCGTGGTCGACTGCGATTACCGCGGCGAGGTAAAAGTCGCCCTGCACAACCACGGCGAGACGGCGCAGACGGTGTCGCGCGGGGAACGCATAGCACAGCTCGTCATTGCGCCCTATGTAACGGCGCAGTTCGAGGAGGCGGAAGAACTTTCCGGCACCGAGCGCGGAGCGGGCGGTTTTGGCTCGACGGGTACAAAATAATGTCATATGCGCTGCGGGCGCGCGAAAATTTTTTCGCGCGCCCGCTTTTTTGCCGTTTGGGATTGACATATGCTGTTATTTGTACTAAAATATTAAGTAGAATTATAACGATATGATGGGGGAGGGACATTACCTCTTCCGTAAGGCAGGTTATTTATGGAATACTATCTCGGTTTAGACATCGGCGGCACGTTCGTAAAGGGCGCATGTATGACCGCCGAAGGAAACCTCCTTGCAGAGGATAAATGCGATACGGGTTGCGAAAACGGCGGCTATGTCATGTGCGACAATATCGCCGCGCTCAGCGAAAAATTGCAGAGCAAAATCAAAGGCCAGCTCTCCGGCGTCGGCGTCGGCTGTCCCGGCATGATCGAAAGTTCGCGGGGGGTGGTCAAATTCGCCGGAAATCTCGGACTGAGAAATTTCCCTCTCGGCGATGAGCTTGCAAAGCGCCTCGGCGTGCCTGTAAAGGTGACAAACGACGCAAACGCCGCAGCGCTCGGCGAAGCGCGTTTCGGCGCCGGTAAAAACTTTAAAAATTCCATCCTCGTCACGCTCGGCACGGGCGTCGGCGGCGGCATCATAATCGACGGCAAACTCTATGAAGGCGGCTCTTCCGCCGGCACCGAGATAGGTCATATGGTCATAGAGCGCCATGGCGAAATGTGCACCTGCGGCAGAAGGGGATGCTTTGAAAGATATTCTTCGGCTTCCGCGCTCACCCGCTATACAAAACATGCTATGGAAGAGGACGCGGGTTCGGCAATGTGGGGCAAATATACCTCAGACACGTGCACGGGCAAAACGGCGTTCGAGTTTATGAACGTAGACCGCACGGCAAAAGAAGTCGTCGACTGGTACATAAAGTACCTCGCGTGCGGACTGATAAATCTCGCCAACATTTTCCGCCCCGAAGTAATAATGCTCGGCGGCGGCGTCGCCGCTCAGGGCGAGCGCCTTACCAAGCCCTTGCAAAAGATAATGGACAAGGAAATTTTCGGCGGCAACGATTACGCAAGGGTGCTCGTCGTGCCTGCTTCGCTGGGCAATAGTGCAGGCGCAATGGGCGCCGCCGCGCTCTGCCTCGACTGATATTTCAAATAAGGGAGAGGAATGATTATGAACAAGGACATACCCGAATTTTCGTTGCAGAGAATGCCGGTGTATCTCAACTATCTGCGCACTCTGCCCGACGACGGCAATTACAATTTCATCTCTTCGGGCGCGATAGCGCAGGCGCTGGGTTTGGGTGAAGTTCTCGTCCGCAAAGACCTCGCGTATACGGGGTGCGCAGGCAGACCCAAAGTCGGCTATCCACGCATCGAACTCATTTCCGCCCTCGAAAACTTTTTGTGCGTTAACGATGCAAAGAGCGCCGTGATAGTCGGCGCGGGCGGACTCGGAAGGGCGCTTCTGTGCTACGGTGGCTTCAAAAACTACGGCATAGAGCTCGCCTGCGCGTTCGACACCGACCCCGAAAAAATAGGTACGGAGGTGGGAGGAAAGCCCATATTGTCGGTCGAACAGTTACAGGAAAGCTGTAAAAAGTACGGCGCGGTGCTCGCCATAATCGCCGTTCCCGCATCTGCGGCGCAGCAGACGGCAGAGCTTTTAAAAAAAGCGGGAATAAAGGCGATACTCAATTTCGCGCCGGCGCAGATAACCGCCTGCGACGGCGTAAAGGTCATAAATATCGACGTCGCCGCCAATCTCGCCATTCTTGCGTCCATGTTATAAAAAGTCAAAATTTCCCACTCTACTGTCGGTAGAGTGGATTTTTTTGCCCGTAGAGCGTTTATTTTAAATGTAGAATATTCTTGAACGGCAGATTGTTGACAGTTCAACATTTTTGGGTTACAATCTGAACTGAATTTAATTTATTCAGCCGCGCCTGTGGTGCGGGCGCGCACTTTATCGGGAGGTTTTTCATGAAAGATTATAAAATAACCTGCTGCTCCACCTGCGACCTTACGGCGGAGCATCTCGCTTCGATAGACGTTGCTTTTGCCAAATACCATTATATTTTGGACGGCGTCGACCACAAGGACGACCTTTTTGTTTCGTCCACGCCCGAGCAGTTTTACGGCATGATACAGGCGGGCGCAATGCCCACGACCTCGCAGGTCACGCCCGAGGAACTCATCGAACTCTGGTCGCCTATACTCAGCGAAGGATACGACATTCTTCACATAGAATTTTCGTCGGGACTTTCGGGCGGTTATCAATCGGCGCTGACCGCTCAGGAAGAAATTGCAAAGCACTATCCCAACCGCAAAGTCATCGTCGTCGATTCCCTCTGCGCGTCGTCCGGCTATGGTCTGCTCGTAGATAAGGCGGCAGAGCTCAAAGCGGGCGGCATGGGGCTCAAAGAGCTCGCGGCGTGGGTAGAGGACAACAAACTGCGCGTAAGACATTGGTTTTTCTCCACAAATTTGCAGCACTTCAAGCGCGGCGGCAGAATTTCCGGTCCTGCGGCGGCAATCGGCACCCTTTTAAAGATCTGCCCCGTAATGGACGTAAACTGCGAGGGCAAGCTCATCATCCGCAAAAAGGTGACGGGCAAAAAGAAGGCGATAAAGGAGCTTTACGACCAGATGACCGCCCAGGCCGTAAACGGAGTCGATTACAGCGGCAAGTGCTATATCTGTAATTCGCTCGTAAAGTCGGACGCGGAAGAGCTTGCGGCCCTTGTCGAGGCAGGTTTTTCCAAGCTCAACGGCAAGGTGTTAATTGAAAATATCGGCACGGTAATCGGCTCGCACACGGGTCCGGGCACCGTCGCTCTCTTCTATTTCAGCGATACGAAGAGGGGCATTTAAGCGCATAAAACAGTTGATAAAATTAAAGCGCGGGCATTTGCCCGCGCTTTTTTATGACTTAATAGTCAAACTGTCATTTCGACCGAGCGACAGCGAGCGGAGAAATCTGTCAATATCAAGCCTCCCCTTGCTTAGGGGAGGTGGCACCCCGAAGGGTGACGGAAGGGTAGATTTTTAAATAAATATCGCGCATCTGCGTATTGCATGTTGAGCGATATCCGAAATATCTCGGAGCGTAGCGACGGGAAATAACGCTGCGTAATTTGCTTTACAGATAGATTTCTCCATGCGCCAAACTGTGTTTGGCTTAGTCGAAATGACAGAGTGGCTGGCGGCTGTCGGAATAAAAGCGGCGAGCATTTTAATGCGCGCCGCGCAGTATAAATAGAATGTGGATAAACAGTCAAAAAATTTTATTTATACGGCAAC
>DVHK01000099.1 GCA_018712135.1 Candidatus Coproplasma avicola
CGCGCCGCGAAATAAGGAGCAAAATATGAGAGTTTACAACTTTTCAGCGGGGCCTTCAACTCTGCCCCTGAACGTACTTGAAAAGGCTCAGTCGGAATTTTTAGACTTTGCGGGAACGGGCATGTCCGTGACAGAAATTTCCCACCGCGACAAGGCTTTTGAAGCCGTGGTAAAAGATGCCGAGGCGCTCGTGCGCGAACTTTTGAACGTTCCCGAAGATTACGCCGTCATATTCGTGCAGGGCGGCGCGTCCACACAGTTCGCCGCGGTGCCTTTGAACCTTATGCACGGCGGCAAAGCCGACTATATCGTAACCGGCAACTTTGCAAAGAAAGCCTGGCAGGAGGGTCAGATTTACGGCGAGGCGGTAAAAATAGGCGACAGCTCGGATAAGGTCTACACATACATACCCGACGTAGACAGCCTGCCTTACAGCCCCGACGCCGACTACGTTCACATAACCTCCAACAACACCATTTTCGGGTCGAGGTACGACAAATTCCCCGAATGCAAAGCTCCCCTCGTGGCAGACATGTCATCCGAAATTTTTTCGCGCGAGATAGACGTTTCCAAATTCGGCGTCATATACGCGGGCGCGCAGAAAAACCTTGCGCCCGCGGGCGTGACGATAGTAATCGCAAAGCGCTCGCTCATTCAGGAGCCCCTTAAAATTTGCCCCACCATGCTCAGATGGAAGGTGCAGGACGAAAACGGTTCGCTTTACAATACTCCCCCCGCATTCGCCATTTACATGGCAGACCTCGTGCTGCGCGACCTCAAAGAAAAGGGCGGCGTAAAAGCGATGAACGAGATCGGCACCTACAAAGCCAATCTCCTGTATGACTTTATCGACAATTCGTCCTTCTATAAAAACAACGTTGAGCCCAGATACCGCTCGATAATGAACGTGCCCTTCGTGACGGGCGACGCCGACACCGACGCAAAGTTCGTTGCCGAAGCCAAAAAGAACGGACTTGTATCATTGAAAGGGCACAGACTTGTGGGCGGCATGAGGGCTTCTATCTACAACGCCATGCCCGTGGAGGGCGTGAAGGCGCTCATTGAATTCATGAAAAAATTTGAAAGGGAGAACGCGTGACATGGCAGGAATACTTAAATTAAATGCTATATCCCCCCTCGCCGACCCCGTATTTGCGGGATATGAATACGGCGACAACGTAAAAGACCCCGTCGGCGTAATGGTGCGCTCGGCGGCTATGGCAGACTTTGAAACGGGCAAAAATCTTTTGGCGGTTGCGCGCGCGGGCGCGGGAACCAACAACATACCCGTAGCCGACTATGCCGCCAAGGGCATTGTAGTATTCAACACCCCGGGCGCCAACGCCAACGCCGTCAAAGAGCTGGTAATATGCGAGCTGTTTCTGGGCGGCAGAAAGATTTGCGACGCCATAGACTGGGTTAAAACCATAAAGGGCGAGGGCGAAAACGTGGGCAAACTCGTTGAAAAGGGCAAGTCGAAGTTCGTCGGCTGCGAAATCGCGGGCAAGACCCTGGGCGTGATAGGACTGGGCGCCATAGGCATAATGGTCGCCAACGCCGCCAAAGCGCTGGGCATGAAAGTTATAGGCGCCGACCCCTACCTTTCGACGCACAACGCGCTCATGCTCGACCCGTCGGTCGAAATTGTAGCCGACAACGCCGAAATTTACAGGCGGGCGGACTTTATAACCGTGCACGTTCCCCTCAACGCCCAGACCAAGGGCATGTTCAACGAGGCGACACTCTGCGCGTGCAAGGACGGAGTGGTGATTATAAACAATTCGCGCGGCGAACTTGTGGTGACGGAGGACATTTTGAAGGCGCTGCAAACGGGCAAAGTCGGGCGGTATATAACCGACTTCCCGAGCGCAGAACTGATAGGCGCGCCCAACGCCGTATGCGTGCCCCACCTCGGCGCGAGCACGCCCGAGGCGGAGGACAACTGCGCCGTTATGGCGGCGAAACAGCTTAAAGATTACATTGAAAACGGAAATATCGTAAACTCCGTCAACTATCCCGCCGTCAGCGCCGCGCGCGAAGGCAGGGCGAGAATTTGCGTATGCCACAAAAACGTGGCGAACATGATTGCACAGTTTGCGGCGGCGGTTTCCGCCAAGGGCATAAACATTGCCAACATGCAGGACAAAGCCAAGGGCGACTACGCCTACGGCATAATAGATATCGACGGCGAGGCTGACGGGCAGTTGCTCGCAGCGATCGCGGCGATAGACGGCGTAATCAAAGTGCGGGCATTATAGCGTGTCGACACAAATGTCCCTTTAACGCAAGCCGTGCACAGCCCGCCTTGCTCTTTTGGGGCATTGTGTCTCCGTTTCGCGCAAAAGCCACGGTTTTGCGCGAGTACTAAGGATTAATTTATGCGCTCCGCGAAGGCAAATGCCCTTTCGCCCGCCCATACTGCGTATGTGCATGGCGCTCTGCATTTGCCTCTATATGGGAGTTTTCTTCATGCAAAGCATGTCGAAAACTCTTTTATGGCATATTACTTATGTCATTTCGGCCAAGTAAGCAACGCGAACGCGTGGAGAAATCTATTCCTTATTTCTTACTTTATTGATAGATTTCTCCGTGCGTGCGGCTACGCCGCACTTAGTCGAAATGACAGGCGGCGTGTCGCCGCTGCCATACTCCGCAATTGAGTTTCTCACCTTACCCTGCTCGTCTTGCGGACAGCATTTTCCGCGCCGAGGGCGCATTCATGCTCACCTCAACGCACAGCGGAGCTGTGCACTTCACACCGCCCTGTGATAGGGCTTTTTTATTCCATGAGTTGGGGCGGTATTTCACATGCCGAAGGCATATTTCACGCGTCGAAGGCGCATTTCACCCAATGAGTTGCACGCGCGGCGCGGGCATTTGACCGCGCCGCCGAATAAAAAATTACTCCGTGTACATAATTATGGTGATACATAATCTACACGGAGGTTTTTTATGGCTAAAAAGAAAAAGGTCAGGCGGCTGACCGACGAACAGTACAACGCTTATATAACTTCTTTGAAGTACGACCCCGCGTCGTACAACGCCGACGGAAGCAGGGTTGTGCCCGACGAACTGAACGCAAGGGGAGAGGACGCGCCCAAAGGCGACTGAGTGCGCCGCCGCGCATATGTTTGCGCGTTCAACCGTAT
>DVHK01000100.1 GCA_018712135.1 Candidatus Coproplasma avicola
CAGCACAGTGAATTGCCGCGACTACATTATATGTGGGCTATTTAAAGTCGCGGCAAGAGCGCGTGGCGCTCAACTAACGGCAAATTGGTGCGCGCGCAAGCGCACCAATTTGCGTTAATCAAAATCCAAAATATTCCTTCGCGTTGTTATAGCAGACATCCTCTACTATCTTGCCCAAAGTTTCGAGCTCTTCGACGGGATACTGCCCGTTTTCGACGAGGTGCCCGAGCATCTGGCAAAGCAGCCTTCTATACAGCTCGTGGCGGGGATAGGAAAGGAAGGAACGGCTGTCGGTGAGCATGCCCACGGACTGGGCGACGAGCCCCACCTGCATAAGCGTTTCGAGGTTCTGCTTCATGCCGTCGAGCTGATCGAGGAACCACCATGCCGTACCCACCTGGACGCGACCCTTTACGCCCTCCTTCTGGAAGCAGCCCGCAAGGACTGTCAGGGCGTAGTTGTCACGGGGGTTGAGGCAGTACAAAATTGTCTTGGGCAGGGCGTCCTGCTCGTCCAGGGCGCCGAGGAGAGCCGACAGTTTTTCCATGTAAACGGCGTCCTCGATGGCGTCGAAGCCCGTATCGGGGCCTATTTTTTTGAGCATGGACTTGGAGTTGTTGCGCAGAGCACCTATGTGATACTGCTGAACCCAGCCGTGCTTTGCGTACTGCTTGCCGAGGAACAGGAGGATATATCCCTTGTATTTATCCTGCTCCTCGTCGGTGATGTATTCGCCCTTCAAGCCCTTCTGATATATGGCGTTAACTTCTTCATACGTTGCGGGGGCGTAGTGGACGACGTCGAGGGCGTGGTCGGACAGCCTTGAACCCATGGAATCGAAGAAGGCAATTCTTTCAGCCAGAGCATTTGTAAAATCTTCGAGCGTTTTGAGCTCCCTGCCGACAACTGCGCCGAGCTGCGCAACCCAGTCCTTGAACCACGAGAGTTCGACGTTGATCGCCTTGTCGGGACGGAATGCGGGGCGGACGCTGACCTTCAAGGTCTTGTCCTCCATCATCTTTTTGTGCCATTCGAGCGAGTCGACGGGATCGTCCGTCGTGCACACCGTCTTTACGTTGAATTTTTCCATCATCTTGCGGGCGGTCAGCGTTTGAAGAACTTCATTCGCCTCGTCCCATATCTTTTTGGCGTTCTTGGGGCATATTACGTCGTTTATGCCGAAATAGCGCTGCATTTCGAGGTGCGACCAGAGATATAAGGGGTTTCCGACGAAGTAGGGCATACTCTCGACGAACTGCATGTATTTTTTGTAATCGTCGTCGGGACCGGAGATGGAATCCTCCTCGTATCCCCTCGCGCGGAGGGCGCGCCACTTATAGTGGTCGCCGAACCTGTCGCCCGCACCCAGCCATACCTCGGCGAGGTTGCGGAATTTTTTATCCTCGTAAATTTCCTTGGGAGGAAGGTGGCAGTGATAGTCGATTATGGGCATGTCTTCGGCATGCTCGTGGTATAACTTTTTGGCCGTCTCGGTGTCGAGAAGAAAATCTTTATCCATGAAAGCTTTCATTATAAGGTTACCCCCGTTTTAAAGATTGCAAGTTCCTTTGTGTGATTGATTTCGTTTTTGGTCAGCTTTCCGCCCGCGACATCGACGATGAGGTCGATGAGCTTTTGGAGCTGGGTGTTAAAGTCGCTGTCTAAAATGGCGCCGGCGTTAAAATCTATCCAGTTTGCCTTTTTGGCGGCGAGCTCGTTGTTTGTGGCTATTTTAAGGGTGGGAATAAACCCGCCGAAGGGCGTGCCGCGCCCCGTAGTGAACAGGACAAGGTGGCAGCCCGCCGCGCCGAGATTGGTGACGGCAACCATGTCGTTGCCCGGCCCGTTGAGGAGATTGAGCCCCTTGGACGTGACATATCCGTCATCGAACACGACGTCGGACACGGGCCCCGAGCCCGATTTCTGCGTGCAGCCGCACGACTTGTCTTCGAGCGTGGTTATGCCGCCCGCCTTGTTGCCGGGCGAAGGGTTTTCGCCGACGGGCTGACCGTGCGCGCGGAAATAGTCCTTGAAATCGTTTATGAGTTTTACCGCCTTTTCAAACGTAGCCCTGTCCTTGCAGCGGTTCATCAGCTGCTGCTCGGCGCCGAACATTTCGGGCACTTCGGTCAAGACCGTGGTGCCGCCGACGGACACGAGATAGTCCGAAAAAATGCCGACGAGCGGGTTGGCGGTTATGCCCGAAAGCCCGTCGGAGCCGCCGCACTTCAAGCCGACTTTGAGGCAGGATATGTCGGTCGGCTGCCTCTTGTCGCCCTTGATTACCTCGGCTATCTGACGGCAGAGCTCTACGCCCGCCGATATTTCGTCCTCTACGTCCTGGCAGACGAGGAATTTTATGCGGCTTTGGTCGACTTCGCCGAGACCGGCTTTGAAGGCGTCCATCTGGTTGTTTTCGCAGCCTAAGCCCAACACGAGCACGCCGCCCGCGTTGGGGTGTCTGACCATTTTTTGGAGCATGAATTTTGTGCGCTCGTGGTCGTCGCCCAGCTGCGAACAGCCGTAGGGGTGAGCGAAAGTGAATATGCCGTCGAATCCCTCCTCGCCGTATTCGGCTTTGAAGGTATCGACTATTTCCTTAGCCTGTCCGTTGACGCAGCCGACGGTGGGAATGACCCACAGCTCGTTGCGGATACCCACTTCGCCGTTGGCGCGGCGGTATACGTTGACCTTACGCATCTTGCCCGCGGGCAGCGAACAGCTCACGGGGGAATAGGTATATTCAAGATTTTCGTTTAAGTTTGTCGCCACGTTGTGGGTGTGCACGTGCTCGCCCGCCTTTATGTCGCGCGTGGCGTGCGCTATGGGCGTGCCGTACTTGATTATATCTTCGCCCGCCGCAATATTGCGCAGGGCAAATTTATGCCCCTTGGTTATGTCCTCTGTGAGCGTTACACCCTCATATATGCCCCCGCGAGCGAGGTTTTCGAGGGCGACCGCCACGTTGTCGGACGGGCTGATTATTATACATTTTTTAGCCATTGACAAATTCCTCTACCGCCGCGCGCATACCCTTTTGCTCCATAGCTTTAAGGTAGCCGGCAACCGTCTTTGCAAGGTCGGGGTGAATGGTGTTCATATCCATCTCCCACGCTTCCTTCCACGAGAGCGCCTCGCGCGCAAATTTCAGATAGTCGGAGCCGCACTCCTCCCACATCTGTTTCCAATGTGCCAAAAGCGCGGGATCGTCTTTGAGCGCAATGTCGTCGCAACCCCTCTTGCCCTTGTGGAAGAGGCAGAGCGCCGCGAACGCGAACACGAGGTGATAGGGCAGCTTGCCTTCCTTGCGCACGTAATCTTCGAGCGTGGGCAGAAGGCGGGTTCTGAATTTTGTGGTGGAGTTGAGCGCGATAGACATGAGCTCGTGGCGGATGTAGGGGTTGCGATATCTTTCGATTACCGAAGTTGCAAACGCCACCATCTGATCCTGGGGCAGATCTATCGTGGGGTTGACTTCGTCGAAGATGAAGTCGTGCACAAACTTGCCTATCGTGGGGTTGTTTACGGCTTCGCCTACAGTGTCGATGCCGCACAGATATGCCACGGGCACCATTGCCGTGTGCGAGCCGTTGAGAATTTTGACCTTGCGCTGTTTATAGGGCTTGATGTCGTCGGCGAAGATGACGTTGAGTCCCGCCGAATCGGCGGGGAACACCTTCTGGACGTACTCTTCCTTTTTGAGCACCCAAAGGTGGAAAATTTCGCCCTTGACGACGTTGTTGTCGATATAGCCGCACTCCTCGCGGATGGCTTCTATCTCGTTCCTGGGATAGCCGGGGACTATGCGGTCGACGAGCGTAGAGGTAAAATGGTTGGCGGTCTGCATCCACTTTATGAACGCCTTGTCCATGCCGTTGTTTTCAGCGAGCTTTGTAAGGCACTTATACAGCTCCTCGCCGTTGTAGTCTATAAGTTCGCAGGGGATTATGGCGAGCCCCTTTGACATATCGCCCTTGAAATGGTCGTACCTGCGCTTCAAGAGGGCGAGCAGCTTGCCGGGGAAAGACTTGGGGCACTGCGAAAAATCGGTGTCCGTGGGGTCGAAGGCTATGCCCGCCTCGGTGGTGTTTGAAATTATTATCTGCAAATCCTCGCTTTCGCCGTAAGACAGGTAATGTTCGTAGTCGGTGAAGGGATTGATGTAGTCGTCGAGCACGTCGATAATCTGGCTCTTTTTGACCTTTTCGCCCTTGTCGATGCCTTCCAGACGGACGGTGTAAAGCCCGTCCTGCACAGCGAGATCGGCAACCCTGCCCATGGGCATGGGCTGAACGACGGCGACGGATGAATTTATGGCGCCGTTGTCGTTGAGGTTCTGAATTATCCAGTCGACGAACGCACGCAGAAAGTTGCCTTCGCCGAACTGCATTATTTTAATGGGTCTTTGGGGTTTATTGTGTATTTTTTTACTTAAAGTTTCCATATATACTCCTTAAAATTTTAACGCAAACATTAACGCAAATCTCGGCGGCGTGTCGCCGCTGCCATGCTCCGCAATCGGTCTGGCACACTTTGCCGAACCCGTCTTGCGGAAAAGCTATTGGCGGCCGCGATTTGCCGTTAGTTTGAGAGGCTCTGCCGTTAATTTAATTGCGGTATATGCCGCAATTAACAGTGAAATGCAAACTTCGTATGCGTGAAATACGCTTGCGCGTGTGAAATAAATGCTTGCGCATTTGTGAAATGCACACTACGTGTGCGTTGTGGCGGGAATTGTTTTGAGTAATTTCACCTTTTGTCCGTCGCTACCACATTGTCATTTCGAGCGTAAGCCGAGAAATCTGCGCAAAAGCGCGACAATGGCAGCGACGAGATTTCTCCGCAAGGTCGAAATGACAAAAGGGAAAAAGTTTGCGCAATACTTTGCAGAGAAAATTTTAAAAATAATAATCGTCTGCCATAACGCAACCTGAAAGGTTGCATTTCACGCCGCCTTTGACAACACAAATTGAAATGTCTTGGCGGCATTTCACGCGCCTATGGCGCATTTCACACGGGCAAAGCCCGTATTTCACACAGCCCGCAGGGCTGCAATTGACGCGCGGCAAACGCCCGCCGCGCAACCAAAATGCGCGGCGGATGAGCGTTGTTAATTTCTTTTAATGCTTGAAGGGATGACCTTTTCGGTCTCCTCGTCGAAAAGATACGCCGCCTTGTGGGGAACGACAAAGTCGAACTCGTCGCCCATATGGGGTGCATGGTGAGGGTTGACCTTTAATATCACGTTGACCGAGCCGACGTTGGCGTACACGTTGGTGGTGTCGCCCAGAAGTTCGGTGAGGTCGACCTTTGACGTGACGAGGTATTCGTCCGCGGCGGGCTTGCCGTTTTTGGGCAGGCGGATAGCTTCGGGGCGGAATGCGAACACGACCTTTTTACCCTCGACAGAGGCTGCGTCGTCGACTATGTCCCTGATATCGTAGTCCACCGCATCGTTTACGAAGTGACCGTCCTTTATTTCGCCGTGCAAAAAGTTCATGGGAGGTTCGCCTATGAAGCCCGCGACGAACAGATTTTCGGGATTGAAATACAGCTCGTAAGGCGTGCCTATCTGCTGAACGTAACCGCCCGATTTCATGACGACTATTCTGTCGGACATGGTCATAGCCTCGGTCTGGTCGTGCGTTACGTAGATGGTGGTTGCGCCGACGGTGCGGTGAATCTGCTTGATTTCCGAACGCATTGTGACGCGCTGTTTTGCGTCGAGGTTGGAAAGAGGTTCGTCCATGAGGAATATCGAAACCTTTCTGATAAGCGCGCGGCCTACCGCGACGCGCTGACACTGACCGCCCGAGAGGTTGCGGGGGAACCTGTCGAGATAGGGCGTCAAGCCTAAGATTTCCGCCGTGGCGGCGACCTTTTTGTCGATGACGTCCATGTCGATACCTTCGAGCGTAAGACCGAAGCCGAGGTTTTCTGCAACCGTTAGGTGGGGATAGAGCGCGTAGGACTGGAATACCATGGCTATCCCCCTCTCCCTCGACGACATCTGGTTAGCGAGCTTGCCGTCGATATAGAATTCGCCCGCGGTGATATCTTCGAGTCCCGCGATCATTCGGAGCGTGGTCGATTTGCCGCAGCCCGAATCGCCGACGAGACAGATGAATTCGCCGTCTTTAATCTCCATATTGAAGTCGTGCACGGCGTGATATCCGTTGGGATATACTTTGTTTACGTCTACAAATTTAAGTTGTGCCATTTATATTTCCCCTTAATAATTTTTTCACGAAAATTGTGCACTGGCGACGCGCACCAATTTTCGTGATTGGGGGAGCTCTGCTCCCCTTTGCGCGATGCCTAAGGGCACTCTTATTTATATAATCGCGCAAATCCACCTCAGGTGAGCTCGCTTGCGCGACTAATTGGGTTCGCTGGCGGCGAAATAAATTCGCCTTGCGACATTAATTATTTTAAAGCTTCACGCTTGACTGCGTTAATTGCGGCATATGCCGCTGTTAACTGTGAAATGCAAACTGCGTTTGCGTGAAATGCTCGCACTGCTCGCGTGAAATAAATGCTTGCGCATTTGTGAAATGCACACTGCGTGT
>DVHK01000101.1 GCA_018712135.1 Candidatus Coproplasma avicola
CCGTTGACGTCCGCGAGGAACTATGCTAACCTAAGCCGACCGAAAAAGCACAAATTAAGATGGCTGAAAATGTAATCATTTAAGGCGGACGATCAACCCGAAGAAATCGCGGGCAAAAAATAATACGAACTCCTTTTCGGGGTTCGTATTATTCCCGTATGGCGCAGAGAAGAGGATTCGAACCTCCGTACGTGTTCCCACGTAACACGATTTCGAGTCGTGCGCATTCGACCACTCTGCCATCTCTGCGTGACTTAAATATTTTATAACACTTTAAAAAAAATTTCAAGCGTTTTTATGCCGTTAATTGCAATTTGCGCAATAATTTATTGGACTCAAAAATTTAATTTTAAAATATTCAAAATCTTTGTCAGCTTTCGGGCAGCACAATTTTTTTTATAGTAAAGCGCAAAGGAGGTTTTTATATGAAAAAATTATTTATCTGCATAATTTCCGCAACAGCGGCTGTCGTAATTTTTTCAGCGTGCACTGCGCAGTCATTCGTGCCCGAACGCGACGAGAACAGCGCGCTTGAATTCTGGCTGACTGACGACGTTTCGCAGGTCGATTTAAGCGGCTACGAATTTGTGCCCGGCTGGTTCGGCGCCGAGGAATTTTATAATGCAGAGCTCTACCCGACGGTGACAAACGAAGACGGCGAGCCAGCCGCACCCGAAATTTGCGTTAAATACCTTATAACCGCCTACCCCGATTACGCCGACGGCGGATCGTTCATAACGCATATCGAAATAACCGACCCCGAGGTTGAGATATACGGCGTGGACTGCCAAAGCACGTTGGAGCAGTTCGACAGCGTGTTCACGCAAAAGGGCTACACCGTGACCGCCACCACTTCCACCCTTCACGTTGCCGAGCGCGAGGGGTTCCGTTTTTCGCTGTGGCGGGAGGGCGACGAAGGCAAGTTGCAGGCAAATGCGAAGGTAACAAACAGGGACAGCATCGTTTTTTAGTCGCACAAAGTTTATTTTAAGACTACGACATTTTAAAGTTTTCCGCCCTTTGCGCGGAAAACTTTTTTATTTATTGATAAATCTGCCCCGCTGTTGTTGACATATTTATGCAAAAAATATATAATATTTTGTATATTTATAAATTTGAAGGTATATTATGCTGACATTAGACAAGGTTTATCATGCAAGATACGTATTGAAGGACGCCATAAGGCAGACGGACATGATATATTCGCCCGTCATATCCGAAGAGAGCGGCTGCGAAGTTTATCTGAAAACAGAAAATTTGCAGGTAACAGGCTCGTTCAAGGTGCGCGGAGCTTATTATAAAATTTCGCAGCTCAACGACGAAGAAAAATCGCGCGGCGTAATTGCATGTTCGGCGGGCAATCACGCGCAGGGCGTGGCGCTTGCATCGAAAAAATTCGGCATTAATTCCATTATCTGTATGCCCGACGGTGCGCCCATATCCAAAGTCGAGGCGACAAAGAGCTACGGCGCGAGCGTCGTGCTCGTTCCGGGAGTGTATGACGACGCCCACAACGAAGCCGAAAGACTGCGCGAAGAAAAAGGCTATACCTTTATTCACCCCTTCGACGACGAAGACGTAATTGCGGGGCAAGGCACCATAGGGCTGGAAATCATTGACCAACTTAAAAACGTGGATGCGATAGTCGTACCCATAGGCGGCGGAGGGCTGGCCTCCGGCGTGGCATTTGCAATCAAATCGCTCAATCCCAAAGTTAAAGTTTACGGCGTTCAGTCGTCGGGCGCCCCCTCCATGCTCACTTCATTTGAACACCACAAGATAGAATGCCTGCCTTCGGTTTCGACAATCGCCGACGGCATAGCCGTAAAGGAACCCGGCTCCCTCACCTTCGAGCTGTGTTCTAAGTACCTCGACGGCATAGTGACGGTGACCGACGACCAGGTCTCGGCGGCGATACTTACGCTCATAGAAAAGCAGAAGATGATCGCCGAAGGCGCGGGCGCCGTGGGACTTGCCGCAATAATGTATAAAAAAATACCCGACATAAAGGGAAAAAAGGTATGCTGCCTGATTTCCGGCGGCAACATAGACGTCACAATTCTTTCGCGCGTTATAAGCCGCGGACTGCTGATGGGCGGCAGGCAATGTTCGCTCACGCTCGAACTCATGGACAAACCCGGTCAGCTCGTCGGCGTTTCGACTATTATAGCGCAATGCGGAGGCAATGTTACGGGCGTTCTGCACGAAAGAGCAAACGAGGGCTCGGACGTAAACGGTTGCTACCTTAAATTGCAGATTGAAACGCGCAACTTTGCGCATATACGTCAGATTAAAGAAAAGCTTGCCGAAAACGGTTTTAAAGTATTATAAACAACAAAAAGCATAATAACTAAAAAGGAGATCAACATGAAAACCATTTTTACCCCGGACGCACCCGAAGCGATAGGCCCCTATTCCCAGGCAAAAATAAGCGGCAACTTTGTTTTCACGTCGGGGCAGATTCCCGTAAATCCGAAGACGGGCGCAATTGAAGAGCCTGACATAACCGGGCAGACCGTACAGGTGTGCAAAAATGTAAAAGCCATTCTTGAAGCCGCCGGCTCGGGGATGAACAAGGTTGTTAAGACAATGTGCTTTTTGGCAGACATCGCCGACTTTGCCGACTTTAACGAAGTTTATAAGCAATACTTCATCTCCTCTCCCGCGCGCAGCTGCGTTGCGGTAAAGGACATTCCCAAGGGCTGCCTTATAGAAATTGAGGCAATTGCAGAGCTTTGATTTAAAATAATAGCCAAATCGCGATATTTTGTTGACTTATCAACGCGTTTAGGATATACTGTTTTTGTAATCATAATTTAAAGAGGTAAATATGAAAACGGCTATTGTAACCGACAGCAACAGCGGTATTACGCAGTCGCAGGCAAAGGAGCTGGGAATTTACGTAGTGCCCATGCCCGTGCTGATAGACGGCGAACAATATTTTGAAGATATTTCACTCACGCAGGAACAGTTTTACGAAAAGCTTAAATCGGACGCGCAGGTTTCAACCTCTCAGCCCAGCGCTTACGACGTGGGCGAACTGTGGACGAAACTTTTGAAGGATTACGACAAAATTATTCACATTCCCATGTCGTCGGGACTTTCCGAAACCTGCCACACCCTTTCGCACCTCGCCGAAACACAGTTTGAGGGAAAAGTTTACGTTATCGACAATCAACGTATTTCAATAACCATGAGGCACAGCGTGGACGACGCTCTGAACATGATCAGGGACGGCAAGACTGCCGAAGAGATACGCGATTTTCTCATGCAGACAAAAATGCAGTCGAGCATATATATTATGGTCGACACCCTTAAATATCTTAAAAAGGGCGGCAGACTGACCCCCGCCGTCGCTGCGATAGGTACGCTTTTGAAGATCAAGCCCGTTTTGCAGATTCAGGGCGAAAAGCTTGACCAGTTCAAGAAGGTAAGAAAACTTGCCGACGCAAAGGCCGTAATGATAGACGCGATAAGAAGCGACCTTGACACGCGGTTCAAAGACCTGCGCGCAGCGGGCAAAATGGTGCTTGCCGTAGCCCATACTCAAAACTTTGAAGAAGCGCGCATTTTTGCCGACGAGATTAAATCGGCATTCCCCGATATAGAACTCAACTATATCGATCCGCTTTCGCTCAGCGTTTCATGCCATATAGGTCCCGGCGCACTCGCCGTTGCAACATCTGTAAAATATTGACACTGTTGCAATTTCTTTGCGGGCATTGACTTTTATTGCTTCGCGATATATAATAGTTACAAGAAAAAAATTCAAATGAGCGCGCAAGGAGAAATATGAGCGTTAAAATTGTTACCGACAGCAATTGCGGATACACCGTGGAACAAGCTGAAAAACTTGGCATAGAAATTCAGCCTACGCCTATTCTCGTCAACGGTGAACAATATTTTCAGGAAGAAAATTTGCCCATCGAAAAATTTTATGAATATCTGACGTCGGACGACGCAAAAGTTTCAACTTCCCAGCCCAACCCCTACGACGTTGCCGAAAGGTGGCGAAGAATTTTAAAGGATTACGACGAAATTCTTTATATGCCCCTTTCGAGCGGGCTGTCCGAGACGGCGCTCGTGATCAAACACATGGCGGAGACCGAACCCGAATTTATAGGCAAGGTTTATGCGCTTGACAACCACCGCGTTTCCATTACGCAGAAACAGGCTGTCGTCGACGCCATGAACATGATTAAAGAGGGCAAAAGCGCAAAGGAAATTTACGACTGGCTGACGAAGACGGCGCACACCTCCTCCATCTACATAGCCGTAAGCACATTGAAATATCTGAAAAAGGGCGGCAGACTGACCCCCGCCGCAGCGGCGATAGGCACGCTTTTGAAGATTAAGCCCGTTTTACAGATTCAGGGCGAAAGACTCGATAAATATGCGCAGGTGCGCAAGATGAGCGACGCCAAAGCGACGATGATTGCCGCAGTTAAAAATGACCTTGAAACACGCTTTGCAAATGAGCGCAAGGCGGGAAAAATGACGGTGTGCGTTGCGCACACTCAATGCCTCGACGAGGCGCTTGAATTCAAAGAGGAAATAATAAAAGCTTTTCCCGACGTTGAATTTACATTCCTCGACCCGCTGTCGCTCAGCGTGGCGGTACATATCGGCCCCGGCGCACTTGCCGTGGCTTGCGTAATCAAATATTAATGGCTATCCTCCGTGCAATTCTTTGTGCGGAGGTTATTTTATAGCACAAAACCACCATCGGCATAGAGAGGTTTTGCTTGCGGACGGGTTACGTACATTGCATTATAAATAATGCCGACGACGAGGCTTGAAATCATTACATAGCACCAAAGCAAAAAAATTATGACAGCCGCGACCGCGCCGTACAGCTGGGAAGGGTCGGAAAAGCGGAGATATACCGTAAAACCGCCCGCAAACAACAGCCACAGCGCCGTGGTGAGCAGGCTTCCGCTGACCGCACCCGAAAATCCGAGCTTATGCGGACAGGCAAATATGTTTAAAAGCAGGGCTATAAAAAAGCCTGCCACAGTAATTACTATCAGAGTAATGCACTCCGTTATAAACTGCGGAACAAAATAAAAGAGCATGTTGCTTCCGACAAGAAAAAATGCTGCAAACACGGCGGCGCAGGCTATGACGATGAGAACTATTCCTGCGGCGAGAATACGCAGCCTGAAACCGCTTTTTTTGCGGTCGCTGTCATATATAATTTCGCCGCTGCGCCTGAGATGATAAAAAAAATTTGTCGATGAGTAGAGCGACGTAGCCGCCAACACCACCCCCGCCCCCGCTGCGGCATTCTGCGCCGCGTCATTGAGGTATGTTATAAAAGGTTCTATGGCTTCGAATAGCGTGTGTGAAATAATGCCGCGCAAATCTATTTTACCTACAATGAGCGCCAGCCATAACAATGTAGGGGCAATGCTCATGAGCAGAAAATATACGAGCGTACCGGCTATCGTTGAGTACCGCTTATCCGAAAGATGTTTATAAAGAGCTATAAGTTTTGCCATATATTTAGTTTTTGCAACGGCTTTGCTGCTATACACGGTCTTACGTCATATATGCGTAAAACGGGGCGCGACGAAACGTCGCGCCCCCGCCTTATTCAGTTGGAATTGCCGCAGGAACAACAAGAATTGCCGCACAAATTCCATGAACTGCCTGAACTGCAACCGCAGCAACACCTGTTGCGCCACAAAGCATACTGCCGGGCATAATACGCATCGAACCAGCCGAGCGAATTCAAGCCGCCGCAGGAGTTACAGGAATTGCATGAATTACATGCGTTGCAGGAATTACAACGTGAGTTATTCCCCGACAAAATGTTTAACAGCCCCGCGAACGAACAGCCGTTGCATCCGTTATTACAACAGCCGTTTGAACGCGAATTGCCGCAACCATTACAGCAATTACACATATCGGAATTCTTCCTTGGTAATGTATTATAAGCAAAAGGTTTTCCCCCTTCGCCTATGATACATTATATGCGCAACTGCAAAATTGTGCGAACGGCATTATAACAAAATGATAAGTAAGTATTTTAACTGTGCAAACCTTTAAAGTATAATAAATATCCACCCGCATAGCGGGTGGTATTTCATTTTCGGG
>DVHK01000102.1 GCA_018712135.1 Candidatus Coproplasma avicola
TGAAACCTTGCGCCCGCGGTTTAGTGCTGCCGTACGGTTTAAAGTTTTCAGTCCATTATCACATGGTCGTCTTTAAGCGGCTTGCGCTTGCCCCCGTCACCGGGAGAAGTCACATCTGCATTCGAAGAGGCGCCCGAAAAGCCGGCATCGAAATCCGCGTCGGGAGCTTCGCCCGTAACAAACAAAACAGCTATAATAATTGCCACTATTATTATTGAAAATGTTGAAAGCGCAAGCAGCCTCAAAAAGCGCGAAAAGGTTTGGGCTTCAAAGCATAGCGCAATTAAAAATCCCATTTCTATTATCATGTAATAGCCGAAAGTAGATACAAAAGTCGTCTGCGTGAAGGCTATTACAAATATGTATGCTATCCCCGTCACAATAAAATATCCGATAAAAAATGCAAAAAAGTGCCGCTCGACGAATGGTATGTAGCATATCGCATAAAACACCCAAAGATACGCCATGCACGCAAGGCAGACAAAAAACATCGTCAGAAAGCTGTTGTCGAACCCGCGGAACATGTACCACGCCCTTATAAAAAAGCCCATGGCAACGGCGTTAAGCACAAGGTTTATAACTGAAAATTTGGGTCTTGTGCGCACCACCAAGGCTACCACAATGCTTATTGTAAGCAGGATGGCGGCAATGCCCCACGTCAGCCAGCAATTTTTCAGGTCGGCAAATCTCAGCACCCACGCCACGAGCGACGACAGCATTAAAAATAAAAAAGATACTATTATAACAAGCACCGTCTTTTTCATGACTTTATTATACATTAGCGTGCAATATAAGTCAATATCAAAAGTTCAGTCGGAGTTTTTGAAAGATATTTAATTTAAATAAATATGTCATTTCGACTAAGTGAGCAAAGCGAACGCATGGAGAAATCTCTCCTTATTTCTTGCTTTACTGATAGATTTCTCCGCTCGCCGTCGCTCGGTCGAAATGACAGTGAATAAGTAAACATGCTTTTCGGAATCCATAGTTTTTCGTGAATAAACGCCCGCGCAGCCGTCAATAACTGCTCTGTAAGGAGGTTATTTTATGACTGAAATCACGGCAAAAGAACTCAATATGATAAGCGACGCCCTTACGTATGAAGGGCTCATCTGCAAAAAGGCGCGCATGTATTCCCGAACGTTGACCGACGTCGACCTCGCGGGGTGCATGGAACAGATCGCCAACGAGCACGAGGCGCGTTACGCCTCGCTTTTAAAACTGATAGGGGGTTAAAACATGAAGACATCCAAATCACAGACTCAACTCAACGAAAAAGATGCCTTGCAGGACATGATAAGCGCCGAAAAGCAGCTCATGTCGCTGTACGCCACGGCGCTGTTCGAGGGCAGCTCCAAAACCGTACGCAAGGAGTTTTCGGCAAATTTAAACGCCGTAGCAAATTCGCAGTACGACCTTTTCACCCAGATGGGCGCGCGCGGCTATTACGCGCCCGCACCCGCCACAAAACAGCTCATCGACCAGACCAACGACAAATTCAAAAAGGAAATCAAAAATTTGCAGGCGCAGTAAATAAGCCGCAAGTAAGCAGTAAAAAGCGGCGGGGAACGATAAAACATCGTTCCCCGCCGCACTGCTTTGTTTGAAAAATCTTTTTGAATTTCTTGTTTTAAACCTTCTTAAAGCTGCCAGTCTATGGGCTCTTTGCCGTGCGCCGAAAGGTAGTCGTTTGTCTTTGAAAAGGGTTTGCTGCCGAAAAATCCGTAGTTTGCCGAAAAGGGCGAGGGGTGTGCGCTCTGTAAAACGAGGTGCTTTTGTCTGTCTATGAGCGGCTCCTTGCTCCTCGCATTGCGCCCCCATAAAATGAACACGACGTTGTTGCACTTTTCAGAGACGATTTTTATAACCCCGTCGGTAAACCACGCCCAACCGCAGTTTGCGTGGCTGTTCGCCTCGTGCTCGCGCACGGTAAGGGTGGTGTTCAAAAGCAGCACGCCTTCGCGCGCCCATTTGGTCAGGTCGCCGCAGTTTGGCTCGGTTATGCCTAAATCGTCCTTTATCTCCTTATAAATATTTTTGAGCGAGGGGGGAAGGGGCACCCCGGGCTTTACCGAAAAGCACAGCCCGTGTGCCTGACCCGGCTCGTGATAGGGATCCTGCCCCAATATAACCGCCTTTACGTTTTCAAGCGGCGTAAAGCGAAAACAGTTGTAAAGGTCGTACATGTCGGGGTAAACGACGTGCGTAGAATATTCCTTCTTTAAAAATTCCCTTATTTTAAGATATCTTTCGTCCGAGAACAGCGGCGCAAGCGCCTCGTCCCAGCCTCCGTTGAGTGCAATCATAATCTTTCAAGTATTTCCATGTAATTCTTAATTTCGCTCTTTGCGCCTTCAAGGTCGTGTTCAAGGTAATTTCCGCATTCCTCGCGCTTGCTCCCCGGCACATAGTCAAGGGTCAACGCCTGCGCACAGCACTTCTTCAAGAAGACGATGACCTCGCCGCGGTTCATATTTACTGTCAGAAGATAAAAGCCCGTGCGGCAGCCCATGGGGCCGAAATAAATAATGTCGTCGGCGCGCTCCGAGTTGCGCAGCGTGGTCGCCAGCAGATGTTCGACCGTATGCAGCGCCTTCGGGCTGATATAGTCGCCCGCGTTGGGCTTCTTGCACCGCAAGTCCCATGTCGTCACGCCGTGCATGGTCGTACCCTCGTGCAGTCCCGTCTGTAACAGGTCGTGGTTTTTCTCAAACGAAGGGATGTTATGCATTTTCAACCTCCTCGAATATGTGCGGAATAGCCTGCGTCATGTTGGCGTTGCAGGTTGCAAGGTTATCCAGATATTGTTCTGTCGTCGAACCGCTGCCCGCGCGGTCTGAAATGGCTTTGAACGAATAAAGCTTTACCCCCGCGTGCATACACGCCTGCGCAATCGCGCCGCATTCCATATCGCGTATATCGGCTTCAAGCTCCTTCGTCAGCAGTTCAAAGTCGGCGGGGCTGTCGTTGAACCTGTCGCCGGAGGCGAGCTTTCTCAAAGGGTAATTTCCCGCCGTGCACAGGGGCAGGTAGGGCCGGTCGCACTCATTGAGCGTGCCTATCTTCGTGCCGTTGAGCTGCACAAGGTCAAAATCGTACTGTACGGCGGCACATATGCCGTAAATATCGCCCACCTGGGTGCCGTCGTTAAGTCCGCCGGCAACGCCCGTGTTGATTATTTTTGCCGCGCCTAAAACGTCTATTGCGTACTGCGCGCCGCAGGCGGCGTTGACCTTTCCTACGCCCGTAACCACCACGCAGGTCTCCCTGCCGCACAGGGTGCCCCTGTAAATGTGCTTGTCGCAAGCGGTGTGTTCGGTTATGCCCTGCATGTTGTCTGTAACGGCTTTCGCCTCACTTTCCATAGCAATAACAAATACTGTCATACAAAAATTATATCAGATAAGATCCCTTAAATCAACAAAAAGCGGAAATTTTATTCCCGCTTTTTCTAAATATTGCAAATTTTAATATCGTCGTCGCCGCACAAGCAGGCAATTCCGCCCTCAAAGGGCAGGTGAACTATCGGGCAGCTCTGAACGCGTTCGTCAAGGCATATGTGCCCGTCAACATATTTCAGCCTCTTCAAAAGAAGGGCAATCGAGCCGCCGTTCATCTTGATGAACGCCTCTTTCGCAGTCCAGTTTTCCAAAAAATCGCGCTCGCATTTTATGGCGCTCATCTCGTCGTCTGCAAAGCGTTTCAGCACGGCGGCGCGAATCTTTCCCTTCAAAAGTTCAAGGTCGCAGCCTATTTTTTTGTCGCTCACGGCTATGGCGGCAAGGTCGCCGCTGTGGCTTATGCTGAAATCATACACCCCCGCATATGCCCCGCCGAACGCAGGTTTGGGGTGCGAAAAGTCTATCTCAATTGCGCGCTTGCAGTTGAATTTTAAATCGAGAATTTCGGTGACTTTCTGGTAAAGGTTTATATTTTTTGTCAGCGCAAAATAGGTCATAGCATCAGGCTTTCAACGTATTCAATCTGTTCGCGCGTGGGCAGCATTTCGGTAAATGCGCACGCGCTGCCTGCCGCCGTGGCAAAATTTAGCGCTTTAAAATAGTTGCCCGTGTTTATATATTCGTGCACAAACCCCGCGACCATGGTGTCGCCCGCGCCCACGGAATTTACAAGCTGTCCGCGCGCCGCGCGCACATACATCGACTGGTCGGTTTCGGTCACCATTACGGCGCCGTCGGCGCCGAGCGAAACGATGACGTTCCTCGCGCCGAGCTTTTGCAGTTTATATGCGCACTCTGTAATCTTTCTCACGTCAAGCGTTTGCGGTATGCCGAAAATTTCGCACAGCTCAAATATGTTCGGCTTGATAAGAAAGGGTTTGTGTCTCAGACTTTCGGTTAAAAGTTGCCCGCTCGCATCTATTACAACGTTTACGCTTTTCGGCGGTTTAAGCTCGTCCAGAAAGTCGGCATAAATTGTTTTGGGTAGAGTGGTGGGCACGCTGCCGCTTATGATAATCCAGTCTCCGCCGCGCAGCATTTTTTTAAGCCGCTTTACAAGCAAAGTTACGTCTGCGGGCGTGACGCGTGCGCCTTCCCCGTTTATGTCTGTTTCGGCAACGCTCTTTATTTTAACGTTTATGCGCGTCTGCCCTTCAACTTCTATAAACTGGTTTTTAAGACCGCGCCCGTTTATTTCGTTTAAAATGGCTCTGCCGGTAAAACCCGCAATAAAACCTAAGGCAACCGTGTCGTCGCCGAGTTCTTTAAGCGCAAGGCTGACGTTTATGCCCTTTCCCCCGGGGATAAGCTTTTCGCCGGCGGCACGGTTGACCGCGCCGCGCTTTATGTTATTTACTTTTAAATAATAATCCAACGATGGATTAAAGGTAACGGTATAAAGCATAGTTTGGTTAAGTTTTATATGTTATCATTATTAATTTAACTTATTTTTGTAAAAATGTCAATACCAAATATTTATAAACAGGCAAATTAAAAACAAAAATTATCATAAATTCTTTCAAAAGCGGTCGGTATTCCGCGCCGCGGGCGGCGCAAAAAAAGTGTCATAAAAAATTTTAGAAAAAGAGGTATAAAAATAAAAAAAATGCTTGACAAAATTTATCGGTTATATTATTATATACAAGCGTTGTGGCGCAGAAGCAAAGCGCCTCACGGGCCTTTAGCTCAGTTGGTTAGAGCGGTCGGCTCATAACCGATTGGTCCGCGGTTCGAGTCCGTGAAGGCCCACCACATATATTTTGGCCCAATAGCTCAGTTGGTTAGAGCGCCAGCCTGTCACGCTGGAGGT
>DVHK01000103.1 GCA_018712135.1 Candidatus Coproplasma avicola
AACCGCTTGGGGATCGGCTGCCGCTTTTCCCGCCGCGCATAGCTTTCTGTTTACGGGTTTTATCGTTGCTGTCTTGTCCCGTTATCGTGCGGGGCGCTATGTCACTTTCGGGAGTTGTGCTATAACCTCGCGGCTTACCTGCCCGATATATTCGCCTTCTACCCAGCACCCGAAGCTGTCGAAGAGCAAGATCTTTCTATCTTCCAGACCGTATGGGCAGACGATATCTTCATCCATAATGTCCGTCACAAAGTATTGATACAGACCTCTGGAATAGATGAGCTTGCCGCCGGATTTCTCGATATACTTCACAAGATATTTTACCGCCTGCGGCATTTCCGAGACATGGTTAATTGGACGGAACTCATTCCGTCCGAACCGCTTGGCAAAGAAGGTATTTTGCTGTATCGTCTGCATTCGTCTTTTGCGGGTATCGAAGTCGCGCAGTATCTCCATCTCCCCCGACATTGTGCCTTCGGGGATATAAAACAGCCCGTGAAAGTGCAAACGATTTGTTTCGCCGCCGCGCTCCCATGCGCCGATATACAGCCAGCCCTTGCGGCTGGAAAAGTGGTACAGGGTATTGAGCAGCTTTTTCGCAAATTCTTCTTCGGTCATCTTGTCATCGGCATATGTGAAAGTTACGAAATAGTTGAAACGCTGGTGGTTTATCTTTCTCCAAAGCCTTGTCCTTCGGCATATCATATTGCGGTGCTTTCTCTCAAAATTCTGTTCCACGAAGGCGCGGCAAGACGAGCCGTCCTTGAAATAGGGCAGCATTTGCTTTACGATATACGTTTTCCTTTCCCGCTTTTTCATGTCGAAGGTCTGCATATACAGCTCATCGAACAGCTCTTTGCGCGTCATCTGTCTCACGGCAGGCGGCGCGCTTTTTTCTTGCACGTTATCGGGATTATGCTCATCAACGACATTGTTTTCAGTCTCAAGAGCGGCGGGCAATTCTTCTTTAATCTGTTCCCGAACTTCTATAACTTCCTCATGGTGCGGACGGCGGTTTTTCGCGCGGGGATTCGGCTCATACGGGATACCTATGTAATGGCTTCCGTCAGAATATACTTTTACTTGGCTATACGGCATCGTTCTTCTCCTCCTTGTCATATTCAGATTTTGTCACATAGTCGTTGATATAGAGCGCCAACGACGACGCGAACAGGTTGTATTCTTCCTCAGGCATGTGATCAAGGTCAGGCTCCCCGACGACATACACCCGAATACCCAAAGGATTGTTTTTAAGTTCTATCTCCTTCAATCGGTTCACCTCCTTGTTCATTGATTCTTTGTTGCAAGAACAGTAAGAGCTTTTTATTTTTCTGCCTTATGTACTCCGCGCTGTAATTGAGGTCAACGGCCGCGGCTTCCTGTGTCAGACCTTTGACGTACAACTCGTAGTAAATGAGGTACAGATCGAGCGGCGCGGTGCGTACTATTTTGGCATATTGTTCGGCAAGTTGCGTTACGCTATGCGGGAGAGTATCGAAGGCAGCAGAAAAACGCGCCTTGCTCGTATAGTACAGGCGTATCGTTTTTAATTGCTGTCTGATTTCGTTGAGCGTCATAATCGTTCCTCCCGTTGTGCGCATATCTTAAACCTTAAACTCGCAAGGTTTTTGCGACTTTAAAAAATTTCTTTGAAAACTTTTACTTCCGGCGATAGCATATCAGCCAAACCTGAAAGTTTTCTTCAGGTTTGAAAAAATTCTTCTTCACTACTCTAAGGACACTTATCTTGAAAAAGTGACGGTATGACCGATAAATTTCACAAACTTTTTACTTTCATGGTCATTCCCGAATACGACACTTTTTGACGCATTTGAAAACTTTTTCTCCCATTGTATCCACAATTGGTGCCATATTGTGGCACTGATTTTTTATTTCGACTTCATTAAACCACGCAAACAGGACAGTTTTTGACCTGTTTAGAAAAATTCCCGAAAAACAAAAAAAGACCGTGACCGCAGACAAAGGACAGACGATTTCTCGTCCGTCTTGCCTGACAGTCACGGTCAACCCGGTTATTTCGTCGTATTTCTATTTCCCGGCGCAGCGCGCCCAACTACTTCCGCTGATTTTTATTCCCACAGTCAGAAAAATACATTCTCCGTGATATGAAGCGTTTCCGCTCGTTTGTGCTTTCATTTTACCACAGCGCTTAAATTTTTGCAATCAACACTGCCGTTAGTAAACCCCAACAAACAGCAACTCTTGTTGCAGAAACTGAAACAAACAGCGCATTTTGTTACCTTTACAAGACATTTTTGTACCTTTCGGCTTGTGGAGGTTGGGAGAGCGGCTTTGTCTGTCAAAGGCGCGCAGCAATTTTGAGGCAATAAGAAAAACATTTCCTTCCACAAAATTCCTGCGTGTCCCCGTGGGGCAGACCTTTGACAGCCTTCGCCTTGCTCTCCCTGTTTTCGGGTGCGCCGAAAGGTACAAAAGAATACGCAAATAGTTTCCCTTTGTTGCGGTTTTGCTACGGTCGGTTTGGGAATCGTTGGGAAACAGTATGTCCGCCGTGCCTGTTATTCCCTGCCGTAAAGGTGTATGCTATAAGCAAAAAATCTCGGAGGTATCAATTTTGAAAACAGCAGTCATTTACGCCAGATATTCATCTGACAGTCAAACCGAACAGTCCATCGAAGGACAAGTCCGCGTCTGTAAACAGTTCGCGGAAAAGAACGATTTATTGGTGGTGGACGAATACATCGACAGGGCTACTACGGGGACAAACGACAACCGAGCGGCATTCCAGCAAATGTTGCGCGACAGCAAACGACGGCAATGGAGCGTGGTTATCGTTTATAAATTAGATAGGTTCGCCCGCAACAAGTATGAATCGGTCGTCAACCGAAAGAAACTTACGGATAACGGCGTGGAACTTGTCTCCGCAATGGAAAATATCCCCGATACACCTGAGGGAAAATTGTTCCTCGCAGTTATCGAAGGATTCAACGAATATTTTTCTGAGGACTTAAAGCAGAAGGTCAACCGAGGCTTGCGGGAGAGCTGGCTCAAAGGAAATGCCACGGGCGGAAAAGATATTTTCGGCTGGGATCTGAAGGACAAAAAGTACAATATCAATGAAGCAGAAGCCGCCGTCATTCGGGAGATATTTCAAAAATACGCGCAAGGCTATAAAGCGCAGACGATAGCAGACGAACTGAAAGAAAAGAACTTCCGCCGCAAAAACGGGCAGCTTATTACACATAAGTTCGTCTATCGTATCTTACATGACAGACGCTATACCGGCGTTGTAACACATAAGGGCGAAGAGTTCGACAAAATCTTCCCGCCAATCATTTCAAAGGAGTTGTGGACACAAGTGAACGCCATCAATGAAGAAAACAAAAACGCGCCGGGGCGCAAGAAGGAAATTTTTGACTACGTACTTTCCGGAAAACTTATCTGCGGAAAATGCAAGCACCGAATGGTCGGCGAGAGCGGCACGAGCAAGACGGGCGAAATTCATTATTACTATTCCTGCCTTTCCAAACGCCGCAAGCAAGAAGACTGCGACTGTAAAGCGGTCAAAAAGCAGGTGTTAGAAGATTATGTTATTCAGGCGACAGTAGCAATGCTCCGTAGGAACAGTATCATCACTCGCATCGCGGAGACCGTCGTCAAAGTACATGAAAAGATGATGCAGGACGATTCGGGATTGCAAATTCTCATAAAAAAGCGGGACGATACTAAAAAGGCGGCTGACAACATTGTGAAGGCGATTGAGCAAGGCATCATCACAGACTTCACGAAGGACAGGCTCAACGGCTTGCAGGCAGAACTTAACGATTTGGAAATAGAGATAAATAAGGCGGCTCAAAAGTCGTATGCTCATTTGTCTGTCGAGGAAGTAGAAAAGTTCCTGCTCTCCAAAGTGTTTGAAGACCCCGAAGACATAAAGGTTCGCAAGCTGCTCGTGAATACCTTTGTGCGGGAAGTTATCTGGTACGGCGACCACATGGTCATTACATACAACTTCCAAGAAAGATTTTCAACGGAGCGCTTTTCAAAATCGTATGTGGAGGATATAGAAAAGCAGGTCGGGGAATGTTCCCGATCTGCTACTTCTTTCCCTTTGAGTTCGTACAAAGTCGCTCAATCTGCGCCAAAACAGGCGGATAGCTTTTGCTATCCGCCTGTTTTGCTGTTTGGGATGGGTATGAAAACCTTTGTCGGTTCGTACAGGCGCATCCGTGCTGACCCGCCGAGGGACGAGCAAGGTATTTTCAAACAGCAGATACCTGCTGTTTTGCCTTGTGAGAAGAGCGCGGATCAGGTCGCCCCAGCGGTGACCGAGGCAACGGATTTCATTGACGTTGCCGGGAGGGCGAAAAGGGTTCGGCGGCATTCTCCTCTCTGCGCTTTTACAGCTTTAAACTGATTTTAGTTGCGGAGCATCAGATTATTTCTTTTACATACTTATTTTATATAGATTATACAGATGACTTAATCATTCGGCTGTGCTATAATAATTATATGAAAACTATCATAAAATATCTTATTATAACTTTCGCCGTAACCTACGTTTGTTGGTGGGGTGTGGCGGCGCTTGTGGCGTACACTGATTTCGTATACGGCGACGCCTTGCCGACGGTAATCTACATTATAGGAAATTTTGGGCCGGCTATCGCTGCGTTATGCTGCCTGAAAGGAAAACCTTACCTGCGTTCTTTAAAAGGTTTTTTGTTTACATATAAAAAACGCGGCATATGGATTTTTCTTCTGTTCGTCGCGTTGGTTACATTAACCGTCGGGATCTCTTCGCTCGAATGGAATCCGCAGATGACGGCGTTGAACTTTTTTGTCAGTCTGCTCGGCTCTACCTTTGTTTACGGCGGAGAGGAGGAGCTTGGGTGGCGCGGCGTATTGCAGCCGACCCTCTCGCGCAAAATTTCATTTCCGCTCGCCGCACTCGCCTGCGGGATCATATGGGCGCTTTGGCATCTGCCCCTGTGGTTTATCGAAGGACACCCCAATCAATCTATGCCGTTTTGGGTACAGGCTTTGTTGGGAATATTTCTTTGCTTCTGGCTGGGCATAATATACGAGCGGTCTCAAAGCATTTCCTTATGCATGTTTTTTCACGGTTTTGTCAATGTTTTGCTGTCGTCGTTCGTGCTCAAATTTAACTGGATATTAATTTTGGGAATTGTGCTGACCACCTGTGCGGCGATCGCCCTTTGGCTGTTCGACTTGAAAGCAAAAAGGGAAGTTTTGCAAAATAATCGTCCGACTGATGATAAATAAACGCCTCTCAACTGACTGTTTATAATTGCTTTTGTAATCCCGCCGCGCGAGAACTCAATCTTGCGCGGCGGGATATTTTAAATAAACGACCGGAAATCTGTGTGCGGACGGTTTTATGGATTTTTTTAAAAATTTAATGTTGAGTATTTACATTTTATTTTATTTAGGTTATAATGAATTAAAGAGGAGTAAAAGCAAATGAGTCTGAACAGAATACGCGAGTCCGAAGAGATGTACCTTGAAACCATTTTGCGCTTAAAGCAGAAAAGCGCCAATGTGCGATCGGTAGATGTCGGTGAAGAACTCGGTTACGCCAAGTCGAGCGTCTCGCGCGGCGTAAATCTGTTGAAGGATAAGGGGTATATTATTATAGACCATTCAACGGGCGTCATACAGTTCACGCCAGAAGGCAGGGCTAAGGCGGAGGGTGTTTACGAGCGCCACAGAATACTTACCGCCGCGCTCATAAAGATGGGCGCCGAACCGCGCGTGGCTGAAAGCAATGCCTGCCGCATAGAGCACGTTGTTACGGACGAGCTTATGGAAGTTTTCCGCACGTTTACGGAAAAATAAAATTATATACGGCGCCGCGCAGTCGCGCGGCGCCGTTGTTCGGATAGAAAACAATGATAAATCAATACGACGACGAAAAATTTTTTCTTGAATACTCAAAAATGCCGCGGAGCAAGGGAGGACTGACCTCTGCGGGCGAATGGAGCCAGCTGGGTGCGCTCATTCCGACTTTAAAGAGCAAGCGCGTGCTAGACCTCGGCTGCGGTTACGGCTGGCATTGCCGCTATGCCGCAGAGCAGGGCGCCGTGCGCGTGTTGGGTATAGATGCGAGTCAAAAAATGCTCGCGAAAGCCCGCAGTTTTAATTGCGACGGCATCGACTACCGCCTGTGCGGCATCGAACAATACGAATATCCCGAGAATAAGTGGGACTGCGTAATTTCAAACCTCGCGCTGCATTATGTCGCAGATTTGCTTTCGGTTTATTCAAAAATACGCCGCACGCTTGTTCCGGGCGGAACATTTGTAATGAATATCGAACACCCCGTTTTTACTTCGGGCGTCGGGCAGGACTGGATTTATGGCGCGGACGGCAAAAAGCTGTACTGGGCGATAGACGATTACTTTTTTGAAGGGGAGAGGATGACGAATTTTCTCGGCTGCCCCGTAAAAAAATATCATCATACGCTTTCGACTGTCGTCGGCGGATTGATTTCCTGCGGCTTTGAAATTACTGCCCTGGATGAAGTCCGCCCGCCGCGACAGATGATGGACATCGACGGTATGGCAGACGAACTGCGCCGTCCCATGATGCTTCTTTTACGCGCTGTATGTAAAAAATAATGCGTAAAAATAAGAAATTCCTTGCTTGCCTTAAAAGTAGGAAATTATTTTTTATGCACTCCTATAATATGAATGCCGCGCGCACGCGCAAAAATATATGACGACAGCGGGCGCATGTATGCGTCGTAAGTGTGTGCCGCCACGTATATTCTGCCTCGCTTCACGGCAACGACTACTGGTGAATGGTAATAATCTCCTGTCGCCGTGCCGAGCTGTACGATATCGCCCGGTTGAAGTTTGTTTAAGGGGGAGTCCTCGCCGAAGGGCCCTTCGCCTTCATTTGTCGTGACAAAATTATAAAGATACTCAACGCCCGTCCATGCCGGCGCGCGGTTGTTTATGTCTATGTAATACCAGCCGAATGTGGGAGTATAATTCATTATTCCCGCACCCGCGTATATGCATTGCGATGCAAAATTTGTGCAGTCGCCTCCCAGATTATCAAAGTTATAATATTTTGGGTTGCGCCTCAGCGCCCATTTTCTCGCGTAAGCGACGACCGCCGCTCTGTTATATTCAATAATTGTCATATTTTTATTTTATGTCGCGGTGTTGCGCGGCGTTCTTTCGGGGCTTGTATGTCGGCTCATGATGTGCTATAATTGTTAAAAAGGAGTAGGAGTAGTCTATGAAAATTATTGATGCGCACGCGCACGTCGTGCAATATATATCGGGCTTTACATCACGGGGCGAACTGCACGGCATAGGCGGCGGAATGGCGCGTTATGCCGACGGCAGTACATTTCAGATGATTCCGCCCGAAATGGGTGAATTCGGGGCTTCGCCCGAGGAGCTTTTGAAAGTTATGGACGAAAACGGAGTCGAAAAGGCTGTGCTCTTGCAGGGGCAGTTTTTCGGTTTCCAGAACGAATACACCGCCGAAGCCGTAAAAAAATATCCGCAAAGATTTGTCGGCGCGGCGAGCTACGACCCCTTTTGCGCAAAGGTCGAAGATGTCAAAAGGCATCTTTTCAAAGAGCTCGGGTTTAAAATCGTAAAGTTTGAAGTCAGCAACGGTTCTGGGCTAATGGCGTACCATTGCCAGATCGACCTCGACGGCGAACTCATGCACAAAGAGTATAAATACGCCGCAGACAACGACCTGACATTTGTAATCGACATCGGCAGACCGCGCAACTGCTGCTGGCAGACCGACGCTCTCGCTTCTGCTATCGAAAAATATCCGCAGGTTACGTTTGTCATATGCCATCTTCTCGCGCCGCAGAGGGGGGATGTTGAACTTCTCAAAAGTCAACTGTCAAAGTTTGCTCTTCCGAATGTTTATTTCGACCTTGCATCTCTGGCAAGCAATCAGCAGCCGGAAAAATATCCCTATCCCACGGCTGTTGAACATTTAAAAACGGCAAAACAGGCTGTGGGGGCGGACAGGCTGATGTTCGGAACCGACATGCCTTCCAATCTCTGCCGCGACAGTTACGCTCATTTAAAGGATTATATAATTCAAAGCGGCGTGTTTACGGAAGGGGAGCTTAAAAGCATTTTTTACGATACGGCGCAGTCCATCTATTTTGAAAATTAAAATATAAGTTTTTCTTATACCGCATATAAAATATTATAATATTCATTTTTATGCATAAAATTTGAATATAATTGAAAATTATGCTATACTTAAACAGTCGTTATACATAGCGGCGCATAAGTTGAAAAAAATTAAGGCAATGTTTTGCCGCAAGGAGATACAAAGTATGACATATGTAGAGCAGGTTTTGGAAGACCTTAAAAAGCGCAACCCCAACGAGCCCGAATTCCATCAGGCGGCGACCGAAATTTTAACCACCCTCGCGCCCGTCGTAGAGGCTCACCCCGAATATGAAAAGGCGGGACTTTTAGAGAGATTTGTCGAACCTGAAAGGGTTGTAATGTTCCGCGTTCCCTGGGTGGACGACAACGGCAAAACGCATGTAAACAAGGGTTACCGCGTTCAGTTCAACAGCGCAATCGGGCCTTACAAGGGCGGTCTGCGCTTTCACCCTTCGGTAAACCTTTCGATAATAAAGTTCCTCGGGCTTGAACAGATTTTAAAGAACTCCCTCACCGGTCTGCCCATCGGCGGCGGCAAGGGCGGTTCGGACTTCGACCCCAAGGGCAAGAGCGACCGCGAAATCATGGCGTTCTGCCAGAGTTTCATGACCGAGCTTTACCGCCATATCGGCGCCGATACCGACGTTCCCGCAGGCGACATAGGTGTGGGCGGCAGGGAAATAGGTTTCCTTTTCGGTCAGTATAAGAGGATATGCAACGAGCACGTCGGCGTGCTCACGGGCAGGGGCTTAACTTACGGCGGCTCGCTCGTCAGAACTGAGGCGACAGGCTACGGTCTCGTTTACATCACAGAGGAAGCGCTCCGCGTGCGCGGCGATTCCTTCAAGGGCAAAACAGTCGTCATCTCGGGTTCGGGCAACGTCGCAATCTACGCCTGCCAGAAGGCGCAGGAACTGGGCGCAAAGGTCGTCGCTATGTACGATTCCAACGGCTACATTCACGACCCCAACGGCATTCAGCTCGATATCATAAAGGACATCAAGGAAGTTAAGCGCGGCAGAATCAAGGAATATGCCGAAAGGGTAAAGGGCGCAAAGTACTACGAGGGCTGCAAGGGCATCTGGACTATTCCCTGCGACATCGCTCTTCCCAGCGCTACGCAGAACGAAATCGATAAGGAAGCTGCCGAAATTCTCGTCCGCAACGGCGTCGAATACGTGGCGGAGGGCGCAAATATGCCCTCGACCCTCGAAGCTATCGAGGTGTTCCAGAAGGCGGGCGTCGTATTCCTTCCCGCAAAAGCGGCAAATGCGGGCGGCGTAGCTACATCTGCGTTGGAGATGGCTCAGTCATCGGGCAGAATGTTCTGGTCGTTTGAAGAAGTCGATGCAAAGCTCAAATCCATCATGGTCAACATCTACCACAACATAGACGACGCCGCTAAAAAGTACGGCTACGAAGGCAACTACGTCATGGGTGCAAACATTGCGGGCTTTGTAAAGGTTGCCGATGCAATGATGGCTCAGGGCATCGTTTAATATTTTTTTGGATTATGTGAAGTGGCGCCGAAACGACTTATAGCCGTTTCGGCGCCATTTTATCAATATTTTAACTATTAATTTTTACATCTTTACTTTTATGTAATTATGGTGTATAATTATATCAATATTTTTTAGGGGGAGCGGAAATGGTTAAGGCTTTTAAAGTATTTTGTACTCTTTCTGTTGTGCTGTCGTGCGGAATTTGCGTCGGGTGCGCCGACGCTGCTCCTGATGTTGGCGATGATGGCGGGCAGAATGTTGAAAACCGGATGTGCGGTGCGCTTGTAATATTTTACAATGACGGCGAGGCTGTTACGGGTGAAAATCTTTCGGACGCCGATGCTCTCGCTTGCTATGAAGTTATGGTTCCATATGCAGATGATGAAGGGGAGTATTATTTGTCTTTCAACTCTACGGATTACTCAATTTACGATATTTCATATCGTGGCGGTGACAAACTTCAAGAGTTGTCGTTCAACCTTTATTATACCTATGCTCTCGACGCTGATTTGGTGAAAATATGCGGCGTTTACCGCACGCCTGAAAATGAATATATTTTTGGGGCGGATAGCGCAAATACAATCAGTCTTTCCGCGGTCTCCGCTGCGCGCATTACACAGGAAAACAATCCCGAAGATGATGGCGATGATTGTACCGTAACTATAAATTTTAAATGTATTGATGTGTTGCAGGGCATAAATATTATAGAGTTTGATAGGGATAACAAGTTGGTTTCTCAAACTGTGTATTCGGGGCAGGCGGAAATTACCGCATCTGAAAATTGCGATTATGTCGTTATAGAAGAAATTTACGAGGATAATGACAGGCAGATCTATTCGCAAAGGGTGTTGTATGACCGCTTTCAGGGCGAGGCAGAAAAATGCTTTTATCTTCCGCGTGACGATGGGTTTGTCAATGTGAATAGCCTTAAAATTAATTTCTGATAATGTACTGTCATAGTTAAGCTGTGGCGGGGTAAAAATTAAATTCATGTAATAATTTAAGGAAAAATTATTATGCGTCTGGTCATAAAAGTGGGAACGTCAACTCTTGCGCACTCCACGGGCAAACTTAATATAAGAAGGGTGGAAGAGTTGTGTAAAGTTATAAGCGATTTAAAAAATGCGGGGCATGAAATTGCCCTCGTGTCGTCGGGGGCCATCGGAATGGGCGTGGGCAAACTTAATTTGTCCTCGCGCCCGCAGGATATGCCCACAAAGCAGGCGGCTGCCGCTGTGGGGCAGTGCGAGCTTATGTACGTGTACGACAAGCTGTTTTCGGGGTACAATCACACGGTTGCGCAGATTCTCATAACGGGTGAAGATATCGAAAATTCTTCGCGCCGCTCTCACTTTGTCAATACAATGGAGAGGCTGATAGAACTCGGTGCGCTGCCGGTCATCAATGAAAACGATACGGTTGCAACCGACGAAATTTCCGTTGGCGATAACGATACGCTTGCTGCGATAGTGGCAACAAATATAGGGGCGGAGTTGCTTGTTCTGCTCAGCGATATCGACGGGTTATATTCCGCCGATCCTAAAAAAGACTGCTCGGCGATTCTGTTGAATGTGGTTGAAAAGATAGATGATAATATACGCGCTCTTGCCGGAGGGGCAGGGTCGTCCCTCGGAACGGGAGGAATGGCGACCAAAATTTCCGCTGCAAAAATTTGTATGGACAGCGGTGTGGATATGGTAATTGCAAACGGCTCAGGACCGCAGATTTTATACGAAATAATGCAGGGGAGGGGCAGGTTTACGCTCTTCAAAGGTAAAAAGCAATGACTACAAAACTTATTTTACAAAAAGCTGCCGCAGCCCGCAAATGCGCGGCGATGTTGTCTGAAAACGACAAAAATAAGGCATTATTAGCAATTTCAGACCGTTTAAATAGTACTATGTCACGCATAATATATCAAAATAAGCAGGATATCGAGCGTTCACGTAGTACTATGTCAGACGTAATGATTGATAGGCTTATGCTTTCGGAGGAAAGAATACGCGCAATGGCTAAGGGCGTGCGCGATGTTGCCGCACTTCCCGATCCCGTGGGTGAGGTTATCGAAAGTTTTACCCGACCCGATGGTCTGAAAATCAGTAAGGTGCGCGTTCCTTTGGGTGTCATCGCTATTATTTATGAAAGCCGCCCCAATGTCACTTCCGACGCCGCGGCGCTCTGCCTTAAAAGCGGAAACGTGTGCGTTCTGCGTGCGGGAAAAGAGGCTCACGCCTCGGCTTCGGCTATCGTTCAGGCAATGAAGGCGGGGCTTGAAGATGTTGGGCTCAATCCCGATCTCATCAACCTTATCGAAGACACTTCGCGAGAGAGCGCAAACGAGCTCATGACGGCAACGGGTTACGTCGACCTGCTTATTCCGCGCGGAGGCGCGGGGCTCATCAAAGCCTGTGTAGACAATGCCAAGGTTCCCGTAATTCAGACGGGTACGGGTATCTGTCACGTTTACGCAGATGATTCTGCCGACTTCGATATGGCTTTGAAAATTATTGAAAACGCAAAGTGCAGCCGTCCCTCGGTGTGCAATGCAATGGAGGTCTGCCTCGTCCATGCGGGTATTGCCGGGCAGTTTTTGCCGCTGCTCTATAAAAGGCTCGTCGCCGACAGAGCTGAACATAAGGTCACTTTAAAACTTGACGAAAGATCATATAACATTCTCGGCAGTCTGCCTTATTGTGAGATGGCGGGGGATAGCGACTTCGATACCGAATTTTTAGACTATAAAATGGCGGTCGCTGTCGTCGATGACGTAAACGGGGCGATTGCGCATATTTCCGCACATTCCACGGGGCACAGCGACTGTATTGTCACCAAAAATTCCCGAAATGCCGCACTCTTTACGCGGCTTGTCGACAGCGCGGCGGTGTATGTGAATGCTTCAACCCGCTTCACGGACGGAGGTGAGTTCGGACTGGGCTGCGAAATGGGCATCTCCACCCAAAAATTGCACGCCCGCGGACCCATGGGACTGAAAGAACTTACAACATATAAATATATTGTAAGCGGCAACGGCAATATCAGGTGATTTTCGCCCCTGATTTTCTCGTTTCGCTGTACGCAGAATGCCGTCGTGCAGCGTTTTGCCGCGCTTGCGGGATAAATTATTAAATAAAGTTTAGTTTCGGCGCTGTCGCTGTTATCATTTTGTTGACAACGCCGTTTTTTCCTGATAAAATCTCTGTGAAACAAGCGGCGCAAAAATTTTTTTGTGCGGCAGTTATTGTTGAAAAAACTGTATTTTGATGCAAATTATGTATGTAATCAGTAACAAAGCGGCTTAAAACTATTATATAATATGCGCGTAGTGTGACGGGGCAACCGTTGTGGTGCCTGTAAAAAGGAGGATAGCTTCATGCTCAACATCTTCATGACGTCAATCAACGCGGTATTGCCGATAGTGCTTCTCATTCTGCTCGGTTACATACTTCGTCGCGTCAATTTTCTCAACGATAACTTTGTCTCGGTGGGCAACAAACTTGTTTTCAATGTCTGTCTGCCCTGCATGTTGTTTATAAACATCTATAACATCGATGACTTATCGTCTGTCGATTGGGCGCTTGTCATTTATGCTATTGTTGCGGTCTTTGTAATTTTCGGTCTCGGTCTTGCCGTGAGCATTCTGACCACAAAGGATAACCGCAGAAGGGGCGTAATCCTTCAATGTTGCTACCGCAGCAACTTTGCCATAATCGGCATTTCCCTTGCAGCTTCTCTTGCGGGAACGGCGGCGGGCGCCGAAGATATTGTAAACGGCGTAGTTGCGATCATACAGGCTTTCACCATTCCCATATTCAACATTTTAGCTGTCGTTTCGCTCTCTATTTTTGTCAAGCCCGAAGCTCAGCTCGATGAAAACGGAATGTTGGTTTCCCCCGCAAACAAGCATGCCGACGTAAAAAAAATACTTCTCAATATCGTTAAAAATCCGCTGATAATCGGTATAGTTGCAGGTTTGATTTTTGTAGGACTTCGTTATGCGCAAATTGCTCTGTGGGGAAGCGCGGTATTTACCATAAAAAATAACCTCACATTTTTATACGATTGCTTTGATAATTTAAAGTCCGTTGCAACGCCCCTTGCCCTGATTGTGCTCGGCGGTCAGTTCAAGTTCTCCGCCGTCAGGGGCATGACCAAGGAAATCGTCGTCGGAACGGTGTTCCGCGTCGTAATCGCACCCCTTCTCGGGGTGGGTTGCGCCGTGCTTTTGAGCGAGTTCACTCCGCTTCTCGACTTTGGTCAAACCGAATATCCTGCGCTCATAGCGCTCTTCGGCACGCCCGTGGCGGTTTCGAGCGCCATCATGGCGGAGGAGATGGACAACGACGCCCAGCTTGCCGGACAACTCGTTGTGTGGACGAGCATTTCTTCGGTGCTGACCGTATTTTTGACGGTATTTGCTCTGATGTCTGCGGGCTTGCTCGCTGTATAACGGTAAACCGATATGAGAATTCTTGCTGTAAGTTCGCGCGGAGTGTGCGTTGAAATTGAAAATCAAAGCCCTTATTTTGCGCCCGAAAAGTTTACCGTCATTCTGAACGGCGCCGCCGTGCGCGAGGAGAGCGCAAATGTTTTCAGTCTGTTCGGACTTGAACCCGACAGCTGTTACGAGCTCAGCGCGGCGGGTCAGAGCGTAAAGTTTAAAACTGGTGCGGAAAGCGCCCTGTTCAACGTGCGCGATTTTAATGCGCGCGGCGACGGAATTAACGACGATACGTCGGCTTTTGCCGCGGCGATAGCCTGCCTTCCCGCAGGCGGAACGCTGTTTGTCCCGGCGGGCAGATACCTTTTAAAACCTCTGTTTTTAAAGAACGAAATAACTTTATATCTCGACGGCGGCGTGACCCTCATCGGATGCCCCGAAAGAGAAGTCTATCCCGTTTTGCCCGGTTTGGAAGACGGCGTCAATCTCGGCACGTGGCAGGGGGAGGAGGCGAATTGCTTTGCTTCGCTCATAACGGCTTGCGGTGCGCATGACATAACCGTCATGGGCGAAGGCGTTATCGACGGCAACGCGCCTGCGGGCGACTGGTACGTCAATCACCGCGTCATGCGCACGGCGTGGCGCCCCCGCGGGGTGTTTTTTAACCGCTGTAAAAACATTACCATGTTCGGCGTAACTGTAAAAGATACGCCCAGCTGGAACGTTCATCCTTATTTTTGCAGGGATGTAAAGCTTTACGATCTGCGCCTTTTCAATCCCTCGGGCATGCCCACTACCGACGGAATCGACCCCGACACCTGCGATGGCGTGGAAATTGCGGGGGTGCAGATTTCGGTGGGCGACGACTGCATTGCCATAAAATCCGGCACCATTGAGCAGGCTAAAAAATACCGCATGTCCTGTAAAAATATCACCATTCGCAACTGTTATATGCACGACGGTCATGGCGGCGTCGTCCTCGGCAGTGAGATGTCGGGCGGAATAGAAAATATCTCCGTTAGCCAATGCCTCTTCGAGGGGACCGACCGCGGACTGCGTATAAAAACCCGCCGTGGAAGGGGAAGAATAGGCATAACAGACAATATCGAATTCAGTGATATTGTGATGAAGGGTGTAAAAGTTCCATTTGTCGTCAATATGTACTACAACATGGGTGATAATACGGGTCATACCGAGTATGTATATACAACCAAAAAGTTGCCCGTCGACGAGCTCACTCCGTATATAGGCAAGTTCACGTTCAGGAACATGGTCTGTACGGGCGTTGAATACTGTGCGGGTGCGTTTTACGGTCTGCCGGAAGCCCCCATAGGCGGCGTTTCGTTTGAAAACGTCAGTTTTTCGTTTAATCCAAACGCTGAGGCGGGTTTTCCCGATATGAAAGAAATCAATAAAAAGGTCAAAAACGAGGGGCTGTATTTTCAGTTCGTCGATAAAGTTGTGCTTAAAAACGTCACTATACAAAACCCCTGCGGACAACCCGTAGCGCTTGAAGGAGTGGGGGAATATGTTGAAGAAAACTAACAGATAAAAGGGAGTTGTTTATGAAATTATCGGCAAAAGATACTTATTACGTCGGCGTGAACGACCATCAGTCCGACCTTTTTGAAGGGATTTACAAAATTCCCAACGGCGTAGCCTATAATTCTTATGTCATAGTCGACGATAAGATTGCTGTCATGGACGCCGTGGACGAAATTTTCGGCGATGAATGGATGGCAAATGTCAAAGAAGTTCTCGGCGGCAGAAAGCCCGACTACATAGTAATTCAACATATGGAGCCAGACCATTCGGCAAACGCTCTTCGTTTTGCCCGGGAATACCCCGATGTAAAGCTCGTCGGCAATACAAAGACGTTTGTTATGCTCGAAGAATATTTCGGCACCGACTTTGCCGACCGCAGAGTGGTTGTCGGCGACGGCGATGCTATTTCTTTGGGCAGGCACGAGCTTCGTTTTATGTTTGCACCCATGGTGCATTGGCCCGAAGTTATGGTTACCTACGATGCGTTTACCAAAACTGTGTTCTCGGCTGACGGATTTGGCAAATTCGGCGCGCTTGACGTTGAAGAGCCTTGGGACGATGAGGCGAGGCGCTATTATATAGGTATTGTAGGCAAATACGGCAAGCAGGTAGACGCCGCTCTCAAAAAGCTGTCTGCGCTACAAATAGAACGCATTTGTCCCCTGCACGGTCCCGTGCTCGAAGGAGATCTTTCGCACTATTTCGGTCTTTATTCAACCTGGGCCAATTACGAGCCTGAAATCGACGGCGTTATGATAGCTTATGCCTCGGTTTACGGGCACACAAAGAAGGCCGCAGAGCTTTTGGCGGAGGAACTCAAAGCCGCGGGCTGTAAAAACGTGCTCATGCACGACCTTGCCCGCGACGATCGCTCGGTTTGCGTTGCCGATGCGTTCAGGTATTCCAGGCTCGTCATCGCAGGCATAACCTACAATGCTTCGCTCTTCCCCGCCGTGCGTGAATTTATCGAAAACCTTACCGAGCGCAATTATCAGAAAAGAGTAGTGGGCTTTATCGAAAACGGAACTTGGGCGCCCGTCGCAGCAAGGCTTATGCAAGAAAAGTTTGGCAAGAGCAACATAACTTTTGCGCAGAATACGGTGTCGGTGCGCGCAGCGCTGAACAACCAAACGTGCGAACAGGTCAAGGCACTCGCCGTTGAAATGGCAAAATAAATTTTACAGGAGATATTTATGAAAAAGATTAAGGAACTCTGGGCTGAATTCAAAAAATTCATCTCGCGCGGCAATGTCGTGGATATGGCTGTCGGCGTCATTATCGCCAGCGCGTTCACGGCAATCGTGACCGCGGTAACTTCCGGCATTTTAATGCCGCTCGTCAACTGGGCTGTAACAGCGGCAACCGGCGGACAGGGGCTTGAAGGGCTGAGGACGGTGCTCGGCACGCCCGCTTATGTGATTGATGAAGTTACGGGTGCGCAGATTATAGACTGGGCAAGCACGAATTATATTGATTGGGGCACGCTCATCAACGCTGTTGTAGATTTCATTCTCATAGCCGTAATACTCTTTACCATTTTAAAAGTATTCGTCGCTTTGCAAAAAATGGCAATTGATGCCAACGGCGAAGACGCAAAGAAAAGGCGCAGACTTGCGGCGCAATATAAAAAGAGCGGCATGAGCTATTCGGAAGCTATGAAAAAGGCCGATGAAGATATCGCTGCCGAAAAGAAGGCTGCGGAAGAAAAGAAGGCCGCCGAAGAGGCAGCTGCCGCCGCAAAACCTACGACCGAGCAGTTGCTCGCCGAAATCAGAGATCTGCTCGCCGCACAGAACGCAGCAGGCGACAATCAGACAAAATAAAAGCAATAAGAGCAGAGAAAGAAAAGCCACCCTTGCACGGGTGGCTTTTTTGTGCGTAAAGACTTTGTGCGCGGGTGTTTTATGTTATGTTTGGTAGTATTCTTGCTGTAGGCAGACAAAGGAATGCCTTGTATAATTGCAAATGGCAAGAAGAGAAAGAATATATTTTAATTGAGCAGCAATAAAAATTTATATTATAAAATGCGGTAGCAAAATTTATATAAATATACTTCAAAATTTATTGATTTTTTTTTGTCGTTGTTGTATTATAATGAAGTAAATTTTGCTTCCGTAGTTAAATGGATATAACAGCCCCCTCCTAAGGGGCCGTTGTGGGTTCGATTCCCGCCGGGAGTACCA
>DVHK01000104.1 GCA_018712135.1 Candidatus Coproplasma avicola
CTTTTTCTTAACCAAGTGTTGCACTTAGTTTGACAATTCAGTGTAAAGAAATTTATACGGGGAAATTATTCGGTGAATGAGCGCAATTACTCGATATCGATATATTTGCTTTCAATCTGTTTGGGCTGCGACTTGGGCAGGCAAACCGAAAGCATACCGTTTTCGTACTTCGCCTTTATGTCCGCCTGGGTTACGTCCTCGCCGACATAATAGCTCCTCGAACAGCTTTCGCTTATTTCCTTTCTTACGTAATGTTTCTTGTCGTCCTCTTCTTTCTTTTCCTTGCTTGCGCTTACGGTAAGATAGCCGTTTTCAAGGGCGACCTTAATCTGGTCTTTGTTATAGCCGGGCATTTCAATGTCCAGTTCATAGTTCTTATCTGTTTCCTTGATGTTGGTCTTCAAATCGCTCTGTTCGTCAAAGAATACGGGGCGGAAGAAATCGTCGAACGCGTCGAATAAGTCGTAGTTGTTATTTCTTTTAGCTAAATAGTTTTTCATAATTTTGATCTCCTTTTAATTTAAAAGATTTAAACTTGTGGGGAGTCTTTTTATGGCTTCCTATTTCGTTCACTATAATTATAACGCCCTTTCAACCGTTTAAAACGCACGTTTTTAATTTTTTAAAAATTTTTTTGCCGCCGGGTCAACCGTTTTCTTTTTCCAGTCTTTCAAGAAACTGTGCGGGTGACAGTGCGGGTATGCTTGACTTTTTAAAATCTTCAAGGTTGCGCGTAATAATGCAGTCGGCTTCCGCGCGCGCGGCGGTTTCAGCCATCACGGCGTCCTCAAAGTCGGCTATCGGCGAGGGGATTGCGCGGCGGCAGTCCATTCCCGCCGTGTCTAGCACTTCAAACAGCGCAAAAAGCTTGGTCAGAATTTCGCGCGAGGTCTTGTCGCTGTGCGTGTTCCTGTGCGACAGATAGTATATGTCCGTGCACGATTTCGCCGTAATGCAGCCCGTAAAAAGGTTGTTCGCCGCACAAAGAAAAATATTCTGCGCCTCTCTGCAAAAGGGCTGCCTGTCTTGCAGCACGTCGATTATGACGCACGTATCTATGAGCGCCCTCATATATTTTTAAGCCTCTCTTCGCGGGCTTGCTCCTCGGTCACTTCGCCGCCTATGGCGCCGAACAGCGATTTGGCAATGGCAACCCTCTCCTGATAGGGGTTGGTTAGCTTTGAAATGACTTTGCCGTTCTTGGTTATATACACATCTTCCGTGGCGGAAAGCAAAAGATATTTGCTGAGGTTGTTTTTGAGTTCGGTAGCCGTAATCGACATATCGCCTCGTCTCCTTTATGTTTTGTACTATTATTATACTCAAATCGTGCGATTTTGTCAATATAATAGTACAAATTAATTTGTTGATAAAGAAAGGTTGTGAATACGGATAGATTTCTCCATGCGCCCGACTTTGTCGGGCTTAGTCGAAATGACGCGGCGGCTTGTCCCTGCTGCCGCGCTCCGCAATTGGGCGCTATCATATTGTTATGCTTCTCTTGCGGACAGCCTTTTTAATTGTTTATGTCATTTCGACCGAGCGACAGCGAGTGGAGAAATCTATTCCTCATTTCTTGTTTTACTGATAGATTTCTCCGCGCGTTCGCTGACGCTCACTTGGTCGAAATGACAAGGAAAGGGGCTTAGTCAAAATGATAAGGTTGGAAGCGCGCATCGCGCTGAAAATGGGCGGAATGACGGGGGTAGGAGGGGGGGGGCGGTACCGCGCTTTTAGTCGAAATGACAGACGGCAGGGTTCTTTCGTCGCTGCAAATCGATAATTGTTTAATTTATCGTATTTGTTGCATATTTACAATATTTTGTGTTAAAATAAAACAAAATAATAGCTATATAACATTTTAAAATTAACATAAGAAAATTTAATATATATTTTTTGTGCTGCGGGGGCGTATTTTTTTTCGGATAAATGCGTATTAAAGGGGCGCAAAAAGTCAATATATTGTGTGGCGGCGGCGCCGTCGGCACTAAAAATCACAAGTGTTGCAAAAACTGCTCAAAACGGGGATTTTTTGGGGTAAATCGGGGCAAAAATGCCCGAAAAACCCCAAAAAAACGGCGTTCAAACAGTTGACAAGGCGCGCCGATTATAATATAATAGTCAAGCGTGTTGAAAGACGTGCGTATTGGGATGAGGCGTAAAGTTACTTCAAATTCCCCTTGAAGCTGCGGGGAAAAGATAATTTACGCTGACAAATGTAGGGGCTTTGACCCCTGCGACTAACCGTGGCTTTACTTTCCTGCGCCATAAAAATGGCGTTTTTTGATGTTAAAACCGCGATACACACGGATAAGTTGACACGACTTTAAGCACTTTTGTTAGTATAAAAAGGAGAATCAAATGGCAGGACAGAAAATCAGAATCAAACTTGTAGCTTACGATCATGAACTCGTAGATCTCGCCGCGTCGAGAATAGTCGAGACCATGAAGAAGAGCGGCGCAAAAATTTCGGGGCCCATTCCCCTTCCCACCGAGCGCGAAATAGTTACCATACTTCGCAGCCCCCACAAGTACAAGGACAGCCGCGAACAGTTTGAACAGAGAACTTATAAAAGAATCATCGACATCTACACCCCCAACGCAAAGCTTCTGGACACCGTCCATCTCCCCGCGGGCGTAGACATCAAAATCAAGCTCTAAGCAAATAACCAGGATACTCTACGGCTCCGTGCCGACGCGGCGCGTCGGGTGAAATGCAATCTTCGATTGCGTAAAATACAAGCAGAGCTTGTGTGAAATGCCGCCCCGATAAGTCTTTTCAATCGGCTTTTCAGAAGGCGGCGTGAAATGGAGGTTCCCTCCGTTGAGGTGAGAAGTAGTTTTAAAATTTTTCACCACAACGCACACTGTGTGTGCATTTCACGGCGAAGGCGCAGTCTTTCGTCATTTCACGGCGGCGGTTTACCGCCGGCATTTCACGCGATGCCAACGGCATAGCATTTCACCTATTATATATAATGCGCTGCGGCGCTACTCGGATACGCGGTATCAACGGTAAAAAATAAATCGGAGGATCTTTAACATTATGATTAAAGCAATCATCGGACGTAAAGCCGGCATGACGCAGGTCTTTACGGCAGACGGCAAGGTAATACCCGTAACCGTCATCGAGGCAGGTCCCTGCCCCGTCGTCCAGATCAAAACTGTGGAAAAAGACGGCTATGCCGCTTTAAAGCTCGGTTTTGACAAGACGAGCGAAAAGGCTTTGACCAAACCCCAGCTCGGTCAGTTCAAGAAGGCCGGCGTCGAACCCTGCAAGGTTTTAAAGGAATTCAGGCTCGACGACCTTTCTTCCTACGCCGTCGGCGGCGAAATCAAGGCTGACGTATTTGCCGCAGGCGACAGGGTAGACGTTCACGGCGTCACCAAGGGTCACGGTTACAGCGGCGTAATCAAAAGGTGGAACCAGCACCGCTTGAAGGAAACGCACGGCGTAGGTCCCGTGCACAGGGAGCCCGGCTCCATGGGCGCAAACAGCTCGCCTTCAAGAGTTTTCAAGAACAAGCGCCTCGCAGGTCAGTACGGTCACGAAAACGTAACCATCCAGAACTTAGAGGTGGTAAGAGTAGACGTTGAAAGAAACTGCATACTCATCAAGGGTTCCGTTCCCGGACCCGACGGCAGCGTCGTAACCATCAACGATACCGTTAAATAAGGAGGACGATAGGAATGCCCAGCATTAAAGTATATAAAATGGACGGCACCGAAGCGGGAAGCATGGAGCTCTCCGAAAAGGTTTTCGGCGCCGAATACAGAGAGGAACTCATTCACCAGGCGGTAGTAACCCGCCTCGCCAACGAAAGACAGGGCACAAAGTCCACCCTCACCCGCACCGAAGTCAGGGGCGGCGGACGCAAGCCGTGGAGGCAGAAGGGCACGGGCAACGCCCGTCAGGGCTCCATCCGCGCTCCCCAGTGGATAAAGGGCGGCGTGGTATTCGCACCCAAGAGCAGGGATTTCTCCAAGGGTATGAACAAAAAGGCTAAGGTCGCCGCGCTCATATCGGCTCTCTCCAAAAAGGTCGCCGACGGCGAGCTCGTGGTCATCGACCAGCTGTCTGTAAAGGAAGGCAAGACCAAGGAGATGGCGGCTTTCAAAAAGGCGCTCAACCTCGACAAAACGGCGGTAGTCGTCATGGACAACGCCGACGAAAAGGTAATCCTCGCCGCAAGAAACCTTGAAAAGCTTACGACCCTTCCCGTCGAGCAGATTTCGACGTACGAAGTCGTCGCAAACGCAAAGGTTGTTTTAACCCAGGCGGCAGTCAAGAAGATAGAGGAGGTTTACGGAGAATAAT
>DVHK01000105.1 GCA_018712135.1 Candidatus Coproplasma avicola
TGTCGACATCGATAAGGACGAGGGCGACATGTATATCGTCACAAACTGCCACGTCGTGTTCAATAACTCTTCGCTCAACGACAATAAGTACAGCGACGATGTTGATGTTTATCTTTACGGCAGAGAGTACAGCACCTATTCAAGCGTCGTAAACGGCGAATTGCAGTACTATATCGACGACACGTATGCAATCCCCGCCCAGATAATAGGTGCATCCCTCAACTATGACATCGCCGTCCTCAAAGTGGACAACAGCGACGCCGTCAAAAACAGCTCGGCGATCGCCGCCGATTGGTCCGGCAACGAAAGCGTTCCCGTCGGCGAAACGGTGTACGCCATAGGTAATGCCGCAGGCAGCGGCATATCTGCCACCAACGGCATAGTCTGCGTAGACAGCGAATATATCACGCTCGACATGTACGACACTACCAGCAATTATAACGACGATTTCACTTACAGAACCATCCGCACAAGCGTGCCCATTTACAGCGGCAACTCGGGCGGGGGGCTGTTCAATATCGACGGCGACCTCGTCGGCATAATCAATTCCAAAACGACGGCGGCGTCGAGCGGCGAATATTCCGACAATATCAGTCATGCTCTCCCCGAGGCGAATGTGCGCAGGGTCGTTCAAAGTATGATAGACCGCTACGAACAGACCGGCTCAACCACCTACGGCATATACAGGGCGCTGCTCGGAATAACTGTTGAGGCGTCGTCCCCCTCGGCTGATATGAACAACGACACGAATACCGTCGAAAAGATTGACAATGCTGAAATTACGGATATACAGTCGGGCAGTCTCGCCGAGGGCAGCCTTAACGTGGGCGATGTTATAACAGCTATAAAAATCACCTCGTCCGACGGTACGGTCAAGGAAGATGTCGAGGTAAAACGTTCTTATAACCTTTCCGAAGTCATGCTTTCTGCGCGCAGCGGCGATTGTGTGTGCATAACCGTCAACCGCTCCGGACAGGAAAATCCCATTTCGTACACATTTATTATATCTGATGCAAATTTAAGCCTTGTCGGCTGACAAAATCTATAATACCGGTTTTCCGTAACGTTTTCCCATCTGACAAAGCGCGTCGCGATTTTTCGCGGCGCGCTTTGCTGTCATCGAGATTTCTCCGCTCGCTGCCGCTCGGTCGAAATGACAACAATATTACGTCGGGGTATCCCCGCTGCCAAGCTCCGCAAAAAAGTGTTATTATTTTACCATGCTGCTCTTGCGGACAACAGCGTTTCGCCGTATCATATTCCGCAATTGAGTATTTTGCATTATACGGCTCGTCTTGCGGACAGCGTTTTTATTATTAATGTCATTTCGAGCAACGTCGAGAAATCTCGCCATATTAAATTGCGCAACTTAAAGCGCCCGCGACGATATGTCGCGGGCGCTTTGCTTTTTGATATTTGCAAACTCAGTCGAGCTTGTAGGGCGTAACTTGGTACACATAATAGTTGAGCCAGTTTATGTAAAACAGGTTGGCTGTGGACGACCAGTTCATCTTGACCTTGGTCATTTCTTTGTCGGCAAAATAGTTTACGGGCGGTTTTATGTCCAGTCCCTTAGCCTTGTCGCGCTCGTATTCCTTTTTCAATGTGTCGCGGTCATATTCCATGTGTCCCGTAACGAACACGCGCTTATTGTCGCGGCTCTTTATTATGCTTGCGCCCGCCCTGCGTGAAAACGCCAGAATTTTCAGGTCGGGCACGTTTTTTATGTCCTCGGCGTATATAATCGTGTGGCGGGAATGGGGCATATGGAACTCGTCCGAAATGCCCCTCATAAGCGGCTCCTGCTCGCCGTCGAATACGCGTTGGTGGGCAAATATGCCGAAGCATTTCTCCTTCAAGGGGTGTTTTTTTATGCCGTAAAAATAGTGCAGTGCCGCCTGCGCGCCCCAGCATATGAACAGGGTAGAGGTTACGTTTGTCGCCGTCCAGTCCAAAATTTCTTCAAGCTCCCGCCAGTAGGCAACCTGCTCGAAGGGCATGTTTTCAACGGGCGCGCCCGTAATTATCATGCCGTCGAACTTTCTCGTCTTTATCTCTGCAAAAGATTTATAAAATCTTTTCAGGTGCTCCTGCTCGGTGTGGGTGGGGTTGTATGTCGCCGTGCGCACGAGCGTTATGTTTACCTGCAAGGGCGAGTTTGATAGCAGCCTCATGAACTGCGTTTCGGTCGTTTCCTTTGTGGGCATAAGGTTTAAAATGGCAATCTCGATGGGGCGTATCTCTTGAGAAAACGCCCTGTCGGTATCCATTACGAAAATTCTTTCGCCCGTCAGTATTTTAAACGCCGGTATGTCTTTGTCGATTACTATGGGCATGACTCACCTTAAATTTTTTCAAGTGCGCCCGCAATGTCGGCTATGATGTCGTCGGCGTTTTCAATGCCCACCGAAAGGCGGACAAGGTTTGCGGGAACGCCCGCCATTTCAAGCTCGTGTTCCGAAAGCTGCCTGTGGGTGGTGGAGGCGGGGTGCAGAACGCAGCTCCTGACGTCGGCGACGTGCGTTTCCTGGGTGATAAGTTTAAGGCTCTCCATAAACGTGCGGCACTTTTCAATGTCGCCGTCTATGCCGAAGCTGAGCATGCCGCCCTGCCCCGCGGGCAGGTATTTTTGTGCCAGGGCGTGATATTTGTTGTCCGGAAGGGAGGGATGCTTTACCCATGCAATTTTGGGGTGCTTTGCAAGGTATGCCGCAACCTTTTTGGCGTTATCTGAATGTCTCTCCATCCTCAATGCCAGTGTGTCGCAGCCGATGAACGAGATGTATGCGTTCATGGGCGCCATAATCGCCCCCGTATCGCGTATGAGCTGCGCGCGGCACTTTGTTCCGAATGGCACGGCGAGGTCGGCATATACCAGCCCGTGATAGCTTTCGTCGGGGACGTTGAACGCGGGATATCTGGGGTTGTTTTTAAAATTGAATGTGCCCGCGTCTACTATCATGCCGCCGAGCGCCGCGGCGTGCCCCTCCATGTATTTGGAGGTGGAATAAATTATAACGTCCGCGCCGAACTGTTTGGGCTGGCAAAGAATGGGGGTGGCGAGGGTGTTGTCCACCATGAGGACGAGCCCGTGCTTTTTTGCTATGCACGAAATTTTACCGAAGTCAAGCACTACCATCGAAGGGTTTGCAATGGTCTCGGCTATAATAAATTTTGTCTTGTCGTCAATAAGGCTTTCAATGTGCTCGGCGTTATCGTCGGGGTCGAAGAAGCGACATTCGATGCCCAGTTTGAGCAGGGTGGTGCCGAACAGGTTGAACGTTCCGCCGTAAACCGCCTGGCTGCACAAAATATTGTCGCCCGAGCCCGCAAGCGTAAGCGCCGCAAGGGTGACTGCCGACATGCCGCTCGCACAGCCTATCGCGGCTGCGCCGCCGTCGAGTGCGGCGACCTTACCCTCGAACGCCGCAACCGTGGGGTTGGCGAGGCGAGAGTAAAAGTAACCGTCGCTTTTCAAATCAAAACAATCCGCCATCGCCTGACTGTCGCCGTAAAAGAAAGTCGTGCTCTGGCAGATTGAAGGAATTCTGCTCTCGCCCGTGGCGGGATGCCAGCCCGCCTGCACGCAGAGAGTGTCAAGTTTGTAATCTTTCATATATTGGGTACCTCGAATGCGTAAAAGTATTATTGCCGTGTAAATAATAATTTAATAATTTTTAATCTGTCTCTCGGTGTCGCGCTTGATATCGCGCTCCTTAATCGTCCGTTTTTTGTCAAAATTCTGCTTGCCGCGGCACAGGGCAACTTCGGCTTTTATAAGGTTATCCTTAAAGTAAAGCGAAATGGGCACAAGCGTCATGCCCTTTGCGTGGATTTTGCCGGCGATTCTGTCAATTTCGCGGCGGTGCATAAGCAGCTTTCTGTCCCGCTTGCTGTCGCGGCTGTTGAACGCGCCCGACTTGTCGTAAAGGGGTATGTGCATGTTTTTAAGGTAAACCTCGCCGATGCCGTCGATATAGCAAAAGCTGTCTTTAAGGTTGCACTTGCCCTGTCTCAGCGCCTTTACCTCGGCGCCTTCAAGCGCAATGCCCGCCTCAAATTTTTCTTCTATAAAATATTCAAACCCCGCCGAGCGGTTATATGCAATCTGTTTCATACCTTGTCAATTATTATAACCCTTTTATACTGTAATGTAAAGCGTGGTAAGGCACTTATGGGGTATATTGGTTTGTTTCTAAAAATTATGTTTGCAAGCAAAACCACGCTTTTGCGCAGCAAGACTCAATTTGCTGCGGTCAGCAGCCTCAGCACAGTGAA
>DVHK01000106.1 GCA_018712135.1 Candidatus Coproplasma avicola
TTCACTGTGCTGAGGCTGCTGACCGCAGCAAATTGAGTCTTGCGGCGCGAAAGCGCGGTTTCGCTTGCAAACGTTATTTGTTTTATAAATGGCGGGTTGAAATAAAAAAATCTGTCATTTCGACCGAAGCGAACGAATGTGAGCGTAGTGGAGAAATCTATCTATAAATTGCGGTCTACAATAAGGCAAGTGCGGTCTCTATTTTAAATTCAATGGAAAAATCAATAATTATTTACAAAATTTATCCCGTCGGCTTTGCCGCAAACAGTTATATATTGACCTCGGACGGAAAGTCGTGCATCGTCGTCGACCCCGCCCAGCCCCGCATACTCGATGAGTGTAAAAAAAGGGGATTGACCCCCGAATATGCCCTGCTCACGCACTGCCACTACGACCATATCGGCGGCGTGGGCGCCCTTTTTAACGTCGGGTGCAAGGTGCTCTGCGGCGAGGCGGAAAAGCCCTATATCTTTTCGGAGGACAACCGCGCCATATTCCACGGCATAACCATTCCCCACTTTGAAATTTATAAAACCTTGAAGGACGGCGACGACGTTTGTCTGTGCGGCATAAATATAAAAGCAATCGCCACGCCCGGGCACACCGTCGGCGGAATGTGCTATATCGTCGGCGACAACATCTTTTCGGGAGATACGCTCTTTTGCCGCAGCGTGGGCAGAACCGATTTTCCCACGGGCTCGTATGCCGCGCTCGTCAACTCGGTAAAAAAGCTCTATGCGCTGGACGGCGACTACAAAGTTTTCTGCGGCCACGGCGAGGACACAACCCTCTCGGCGGAGCGCGCTTTCAATCCCTATGTTAAAGACTAATTCCCAACCGCTTTCGCCCGAGATAATGGACGTCGTCCGCCTGTTCGACTGCGAGGACATGGACTTTATCCATTATTTTTATGCCGAGGGCGACAATTATATCAATTGCATCGAATATATGGGCGAGACAACGCGCTTTTGCTACACCTGCCCGACGCACGGCGACATAGAATATAAGCGCTATGCAAAGCGCTCTGCCAAACTCGCCTTTTACGAGTTTTTGTCCCGCCTTACGGGCAAAACCTTTCCCTACGGCGCGCTCACGGGCATACGCCCCACCAAGCTCGCGTATATGGAAATCGCCGAGGGGCGCGACTATAAAAAGCTGTTTGACCTAATGCACGTCAGCCCCGAAAATACGGGGTTTGTCGGCAGGGTGATAGAAGTGCAGCGCCCTTTCTATGCAAAAAAAGGCGGGCAGGAACTTTTCATAAGCCTGCCCTTCTGCCCCACAAAGTGCCGCTACTGCTCGTTCATAACGGCGCCCATTTCGTCGACAAAACAGTATGTAGACGCCTACATATCCTGCCTTGAACGCGAAATCGCCTCGCTCAGACCCATACTTCGCGACGTCCGCTCGGTGTATATCGGCGGCGGCACGCCTTTTGCGATAGAAACCCAACAGTTGGGGCGGGTATATGCCGCAATTAAGGCGCTCAACCTGCCCGACTGCGAATATACCGTAGAGGCGGGCAGACCCGACGTTTTCACCGAGGAAAAGTTGCAGCTTTCAAAGGAATATGGTGTCAACCGCATATGCGTAAATCCTCAGTCATTTTCGGATGAAACGCTCAAAAAGATAGGTCGCAACCACACCGCCGAGCAGACTTTGACCGCATACTATATGGCGGATAAGTACGGCTTTGATATAAATATCGATCTCATCGCGGGTTTGGAGGGCGAGGAGGTGGGCGACTTCGAACGCTCGCTCGACCGCGCCATAGGCTTGAAGCCCGCTAACATAACCGTGCACACGCTGTCGCTCAAAGCGGGCGCCAGGTTAAAGGAGGAGACCCGCCGCCTGCACGTAGAGGGCATAGGCAACATGATTGCGCTCTCCCGCCGCAAGCTCACACAGGCGGGGTACGAACCCTATTACATGTACCGCCAGAAGTATCAGGCGGGCGGTCACGAAAACTGCGGCTGGGCGCTGCCCGGCAAAGCGTGCGCGTATAATATCGGCGTAATGGAAGAAATTTCCGACAATATAGCCGTCGGCGCCAACGCCATTTCCAAGCGGGTGTTTGCGCAGCAAAACCGCATCGAGCGGTGCGCTTCGCCCAAGGATATCCCCACATATATCGCCAAATGCGACAAAATAATTTCCGACAGATTAAAGCTGTTTGAAAAAGAGTAAAGTTGTATAGGCGGGCATTTATGCTTTTGAATCAGCTCATATCCGAAAAACTTGAAGACCTGCGCAAGGAGCGCAAAATTGGGGTGTACACCCTCTGCAACAAAGCCGCTATTTCATACGAAACCTATCGCAGCATAAGGACTAATAAAAATAAGGACATCTATCTGCGCACGCTCTTCATCCTCCTGCGCGCTCTCGATGTGTCGCCCGCACAGTTTTTCTCTGACCCGCGCTTTGCGGACGAGGAATTAGACATAGACTTTAAATAAACTGCAACAGATAATTGAGGCAAAAATCTAAAAATTTCCCCTCAAACACTTGCTTTTGCGCGGCAGTTGTGCTAAAATATTCAAGGTTACGGTTACAAAGATTGCGCGAATACTCAACGGCTTTCTTTGTTGCCCGCAAATTTTGTTCCATAGGAGGATAAATTTAAATGGAAAAGTCAGAAATCATTGCAAAGTACGCTACAAAGGAAGGTGACACCGGTTCCCCCGAAGTGCAGATCGCCCTTCTTACCGAAAGAATCAATCACCTCAACGAACACCTCAAAGTGCACATTCACGACAATCATTCTCGCCGCGGTCTTTTAAAGATGGTCGGCCGCCGTCGCGGTCTTTTGGATTATCTCAAATCCAAGGATATCGAAAGATACCGTGCAATTGTCGCCGCTTTGAATTTAAGAAAGTAATTATTGAACGGACGGGCGCATTATACTTTCGCCCGCCCGTTTTTTTGATTTTTGACAATATATTTGTTAAAATTTTCTATTAAATTTGTCCGCGGCGGGCGTCGCGGGCGCAAGAACAGACAAGGAGAAACGTAAAAAAATGAACTTCAAACAATTTACAATGCCTGTCGGCGGTCGCGACGTAATAATCGAAGTCGGCAAATATGCCGAGCAGACAAACGGCGCTTGCGTAGTCCGCTGCGGCGAAACCGTCGTAATGGTTTCCGTCTGCATGTCGGCTTCCCCCAGAGAGGGAATGGATTTCTTCCCTTTGCAGGTAGACTATGAAGAGAAGATGTTTTCCATCGGCAAAATCCCCGGCGGCTTCAAAAAGAGGGAGGGCAGGGCGTCCGATAAAGCCATTCTCACCGCCCGCCTCATCGACAGACCCCTTCGTCCCCTGTTCCCCAAGGGACTTTTCAACGATGTAACCGTAATCGCCCAGGCGCTCTCGGTTGAACCCGACGTCGCCCCCGAGCCCCTCGCAATGATAGGCTCGTCCGTCGCCCTTTCGATATCCGACATCCCCTGGGCAGGCCCCACGGGTTCGGTTGTCGTCGGCATGGTAGACGGCAAATACGTCATCAACCCCGACCTTGCCCAGAGGCACAAGAGCACCATTCACTTGAACCTCGCCGGCACGCGCGACGCCATCCTCATGATCGAGGCGGGCGCGGACGAGGTTTCCAACGATGAAATGGTCGGCGCAATCATGTACGGTCACGAAGAAATCAAAAAGATCTGCGCATTTATCGAAGAGGTAATCGTCCCCGAAGTCGGCAAGAAAAAGCTCGAAATGGAGCTTTACCACATTCCCGAAGAGCTCGACAAGGCTGTCCGCGAATACGCTTCCGAAAAAATCGACTGGGCTATCGACACGTTCGACAGGCAGGAGAGGGAAGCCCGCCAGGAAGAGGCTGAAAAGCAGATACTTGAACATTTCGCCGAAATCTATCCCGAAAACACCCGCGAGATCAAGGACAGCATCTATTACCTCACCAAGGAAAAGGTGCGCGCCAAGATATTTGACAAGGGCATCCGCCCCGACGGCCGCGGCTTGAAGGACGTCCGCCCCATCTGGTGCGAACGCCACGTTCTGCCCCGCGTTCACGGCTCCGCCGTATTCACCCGCGGACAGACGCAGACCCTCACAACCTGCACCCTCGGCATGATTTCCGAAAGCCAGAGGCTCGAAGGTCTCGACGACGAAACTTCAAAGAGGTATATGCACCAGTATAACTTCCCCGGCTACTGCACGGGCGAAGCCAAGGCTCTCCGCTCTCCCGGCAGGCGCGAAATAGGTCACGGCGCCCTTGCAGAGCGCGCCCTCGTTCCCGTTATCCCTTCGGAGGACGAGTTCCCCTATGCAATCCGCGTGGTAAACGACATCATGTCGTCCAACGGCTCGTCGTCCATGGCTTCGGTTTGCGGCTCCACCATGGCGCTCATGGATGCGGGCGTTCCCATCAAGCGCCCCGTCGCAGGCGTGGCTATGGGGCTCATCAAAAACCAGGAAACGGGCGAATTCCGCGTCCTCACCGACATTCAGGGGTTGGAGGACTTCCTCGGCGATATGGACTTCAAGGTAGCCGGCACGGTAAACGGCATAACGGCTATCCAGATGGATATAAAGATCAAGGGCATCTCCGAAGAGATCATGCACACCGCCATCAATCAGGCTAACGAAGGCAGGCAGTTCATTCTCTCCAAAATGCTCGAATGCGTTCCCGCAGTCGCTCCCCAGCTTTCAAAATACGCTCCCAAGATTATCGGCTTCGAAATCGCTCCCGACAAAATCGGCGACGTCATCGGCAAGCAGGGCTGCGTAATCAAGAAGATCATGGAAGAAACGGGCACTCAGATAGACTTCAACGACGACGATTCGGGCAGAGGTTACATCTCTACCGTCGGTCCCGTAGAAAATGCCGAGCGCGCAAAGGCTATCATCCTTTCGATAGCTCACGACCCCGAAGTCGGCGACATGTTCGTCGGCACCGTCGTCCGCATTCTCAATTTCGGCGCGTTTGTAGAGTTTGCCCCCGGCAAGGACGGCATGATTCACATCTCCAAACTCTCCAACAAGCGCGTGGACAAGGTAGAGGACGTAGTCAACCTCGGCGACACCGTCAAGGTAGAAATAATCAAGATCGGCGAAAAGGGCATCGACCTGAAGTTGCTCGAAAAACTCTCCTAATTTTCGCACAATATTTACGGCGCATCTCTTTGTCGCGCTTACGGGTCGGCTCAGTCGCTTACGTTTAAGTAAGCTCCTTCGCCGCATTCCGCACGCTCCGCGACCTGCTTGTAACTATTGCACGAAAATCAATCGACCGCAATACAGTTGTTATTTCGACCAAGCCCGCAATAAGCGGGCGCGTGGAGAAATCTGTCGTCAATATTCGGTCGGTCAATTAAAATTAATCAGTAAAATAGCGGCGGGCGCAAC
>DVHK01000017.1 GCA_018712135.1 Candidatus Coproplasma avicola
TATATCGTAATAGAACTCTAACCCGTTGGATTGTTTTATGAGGTTGCCCCGGCTGTCGTACGTAAAAGCAATGGAATTTTTGTTCGTCCTTCTACCACGACCGTTGTATTTGAACGTGTTGCCGTTGAACGACATCATCTGTCTGCCCTTCCACGTGACGGACTTGCCGAGGTAGGTTGTGGGATTGCCCATGCCGTCGTACACGCAGCTCTTGCCGTTATAGCTCATAAGCCTGTCGCCGTCATATTCATAATGTATCGAACTGCCGTCAACCGTTCCGCTATTTTCCGGCTGATACTGCCCTTTCATCTTTGTTCCTTCTTTGCCTTCGTACGAATAAAATATTTCTGCCGACTCGCCTAAAAGCTGATTATCTTCGCGGCGCAGCCTTTCATTGCTATGCAGATATTCTATTCTTTTGCCGTTGACGGTTATTTCGTTGAGATGTCCTGTCATTGAATTATAACTATAATCTATCTGCTGCTTTATTGTATTGCCAAACTTGTATTTTATGCTTGCAGGCTGATTTGTCGCATTTGTGCGCTTCAAGCTTGTATCGTACACATCGCGGTATTCGTATATCTTTTCGTACGTCATTCCGCCGCTCACGCTCACCTTTTTGCTCTTTATGCGGTTTAAACTGTCGTATTCATAATCTTCCGTAATTCCGTAAAAATTCATGCCCGTAAGGCGGTGATCGAGAGTATCGTCGTACTCATACGCATACGTTGCGGTCATGGCGCCGGTCAGCGATTGTTGTTTTAAGCTACCATATTCGTCGTATTCGTAATCTTCCTTTACCTTGGTAGCCGCACCCCTCTTTTCGGTATATTGCGTCAGCTGACCCAGCTTGTCGCAACGATACTGAACAGTTGTCGAATTCACATAATCGGACACCGTCGTCAACGAGCCGTCCGGCTCGCTCTCCACATACAGCTCTTTATCATACGCCGTCGACCCGTCGGGAGAATAATACGCCGTCTGCTTTGTACCGTCTTTTGAGGTTTCTGTTTTTACCCTTTCGCCGTTTTCGTTGGTTACCGTTGCCGTCACCAAGTAGTCTGTTTCTTCGTACTCTATGTTTTTCGAGCCGGTGTTCCCATCTATGGTTATCTTGCTCGGACGTCGTTTTTCGTCATAGCCATACTCAATTTTGTCGCTACCAAACATCCGAATCAATTCGCCATTGATGTAATTCACATAGTTTGATATGTAAACCGTTCCTTCATCGACATCGGTTTCCGTATAATACACTCTTTCAAACCTGTCAGAGTTGTCGTATCCATAATACGTAAGCGGGTAGCCTGTGCGTCTGACAGTATAACTTTTATTGTTCATCGCATGGCTGTAACTTATCGTGTAGCTACCAGAGGGGTCTTTTTCGCTCACCTTTCTGCCATAACTGTCATAATTTTCCTCCGCCCTGTATCCGAGCGCAGGCACATCACTCCTGAAATGCGAGCGTCGAGTCTGATACGAGCCGTCTTCACTGAATTTATATCCATATGTATTTACGATTGCCTTAACCTCCGTCGGACCGTTGCCCTTCGTCATGTAGTTTCTTTCTTCAATCAACATGCCCGTATCTTTATCGTATTCATACACGGTTACCTGCGTATATTCCTTTTTCGCACCTGTATACAGATTCAGGGTTATATCCGTTTGTTTTCTGTAACATTGCTTTTCTTCGTTGTAAAAATATTTTTCGATTATATCGGCTGTTGAATATTTTCCCGAGCCGAAGGCAATTTTGTGCCCGTCAATTCTACGCTCTCTGATCAAGTCGTTCTCATTAAAATAAATTGTGTCCATTTCGAGCGAATTGAATTTAAATTCATCGTAGGGAACATACAGGCACCCCCTGTCGGCATAAAATGCGCCTTTCTGCTGATGCGGTACATTTATTGTTTCATATGCTTCGGTGACTACGCCGCCGCTTTCCTTGACATAAATATGATTATCCTCATTCTGGAATTTGTAGTGCTCTTTATCGCCGTTAATGTCGGTTATAACGCACTCATTGTCAGAATACGCGATTATCCACTTTCTCATCTCGGGGGTCGTCTGCGTTGTCGCAGTGCTGTCGGGAATGCTTTCGTATAGCGACCGAACCGAAAGTTCAACGCCGTCGGTTTTTTGCTGACATTCTGCCTTATAGCCTTCCGAAGACGTTATGCTTTCCACATGGCCCTTATCGTCATAAGTTATATCATATTTCTGACCTACGGAGCGGGTTATTTTTACGAGTCTCGCATATTCATACTCGCTGTTGTATTCAAACTCAACATAATCGCCGGTGACATAATCTCTTATTTTTTTCAAGTGATAGTTGCCGTATTCTTCCACGTCGTTATATTCAAAAGAATATACATGCTGTACGGTCGCCGTGCTGTAATCGCTTATCAGGCTCAATAAATTTGACGCCGTAACGCGGTACAGATAATAGAATTTTCGCTTTTCATCGCTTATAAAAACGAGATATCCGTCTGAATTAAATCCCTTGACCACATTGCCCGATGTAAGCCAACGGATACTTCCGACAGGGGCGATTTTCTCCTGATATAAGGGCAGTTTTTTAATCCATGCGGGTGTTTCGGCGGTATATTGCAGACCGTTGACCGCATCATTTTCTATGATGTACTCGTCACCAAGCGCATCTTTATAATACAGACCGTCAGTTTTTTCAATTAAACGCTCAGCAAAGCTGAGGTTTACGTTAATGCCATAAAGATATGCCTGGTCATTGTCCGAGTCTGCCCTTATAATATGGGTTACTGCAAGTCGGGTAGTCAACCCCTTTCTCATGAGGTCATTTATTACCCACACCTGTTGCTTTGTGCTCATATCTTCTTTTGCGCTTAGCTGACCGAAGAGGGGAAATGTTTTGTAATACTGCTTTGTTTCTGACATAGTTCAGACTCCTTAATTTTTTAGTTACAAACGTTTGTACTAATCTTTTAACCGCCTAAATATGACAAAAATGGTATAATTAAAAAATAAAACACGCTTTTTCGGTCAAAAAATTTGTGTCCGTTAGGTTTTGCAGGGAAAAAACCATAAAACCAGCTATGACATTACAAATGCATAAAACTTAAAGACACATGTCGGGACTAAAAACGGAAAAAGGGCATAAAAAAAGCCAAAGCGGCGGGAAGGATAAAATCCTTCCCGCCGCTTTGGCGCGGATGGCGAGATTTGCGCCTTTGGCGGCGCGCCCCGGAAAACAGCGGGTATCCGCTGTTTTGTTTGCGTTCCGACTCTTCTCACACCATTCTGCCGCACGCAAACTGCTCGCTCCCGCTCGCACCTCTTCTCGGGCGGCGCAAGGGCAACGCCGCCCTCGGTCATCGCTCACACCCATTTCTACTCAGCGACCCACTTTAAAGCTTCGTTCAGGAAAAACATTATGTGCTCGCTCACCTCGCATTGCCAAACAGCAGGTAACTGCTGTTTGAAGAACTCAATGCTCGCCCCTCAAATCCCGCCAAAATATGTTGCATCACCAAAAAACAGCAGTGAAAGTTTTATCTTTCACTGCTGTTTTTTGGCGCGGATGGCGAGATTTGAACTCGCGCTGCGGTTTCCCGCACTACTCCCTTAGCAGGGGAGCCCCTTGAGCCACTTGGGTACATCCGCAGGCCCGTAAAAAAATTTAACGCTAAATCAATATAACACAAATTAAAGGCTTTGTCAAAACTTTATTTATTTTTTTGCAAAATTTACAAAAAATTATTTTTGCGCGTCGAGATATTTCTTGCGTTCGCGCTCGGCGTTTTCAATTGCGCGGGCAGAGCGGTCGTAGATGCAGACTATGTAAATGACGACGGCGAACGCCGCGAGCCCCTGCCACGACTGCAAAAAGAGCGACGCCGTGCCGACGGCGGGTATTTTGAAGCCCGTATACCGCCCGACGACAGAAGAATAGCTTACCGACCACTCGTCGTTGCGCCCGTTTGCGTCGCCGCGGGTGACATAAAAAGTCTGCCCGCCCGAATATAGACTGCCGACAATTCTGTGGATTATCAACTCTCCGTCCGGCGAGTAAAAGGCGATTATATCGTAGACAGAAAGTTCGTCCTCGTCCACCCTTTCGACGAAAATAAGGTCGCCTGCGGCAAAACCCTGCGTGCAATCTGCGGGCAGGGAATTTTGGTCGTTTACATAACTCATTGAGCCCGAACCGACCGCTAGCGCGCCCACGGTCGCGAACAGTTTGCCCGTAAAGCGCATATAAAGCGACTGGGCGGCGGCGCACAGCGCCGCCGCTGCAAGCGCTATCATGAGAGCGCGCACCGCGAATGTCGCCGCGCGCGAAGTTTTGCGCACCTTGCGAACGGCAATCTTTGCATCGCTTTCGCCGCTCGATATGCGGGAACAGCTGTCCTTTACGCACGCGCGGAAAAGCGCCGTGACGAGCACGAGCATGACCGCGCCCAGCACAACCGCGAGCACGGTGAGAAAGGTCGCCATTTTACTGTATGAGGAAGGGCGTGAAAGTTACCACATATCTTACGCCTTCGAGGCACGCCGCGATATAGGCGAGCGTATCCGACGCCTCTTTCTGCGCGTCGGCGTCTGTCAGATCTTTATACTTTTCGTAAGGATTTTTGCCGTCGAAAAATTGCCCCCACGCGAAAGTAATCTCGACCTGGGCGGTATAGCTTTCATATTCGCCCGAAAAGGTAAACATGTCGCCCCCGGTAGGCGGTTTCTGATGAGAAATTCCCTCGCTCGGCAATGTTACCGTAATTTCGGCGTCGGCGGCATCGGATATATAGCCCGCCTCCACCGCTTTTGCATAGCCGGCGATCTGCCTGTCGGAATTTACGCCGAAAGGTGATTCGTAGGGCACGCCCTCTTCGCCCTTGGAGTCCTCCGCCCCGACTGACATCGACAGCGCGTATTCCCTCGCCACGCCCGTGAATGTAAAGGTGTAAGAAAGCGTGAGGCTTTCGTTGTTTTCGCCGTCGGACGAAAGCCACGTGTCGGCGTCTTCCGCAGCGAGGGGCGAACCGTAAACTACGACCTGCGAAAGTTGTTCTTCGGGTACGTCTACGTCGGCTATGCTGCCGCGGATATCGGCGATTTCAACGTTGCCTGAAAAGTTGTACTGCGTGGGGCCGGACACGTACCATGCCGAGTATCCCACGGCGACGAATGCCGCCGCGCAGGCGACGGTTGTAAGGGCAAGAGCTTTTTTACCGAAAACAATCTTCATTTTTTCCTCCGTATGACATCTGAATTTATTCAGAATATAACCGCATTATATTTTATCGCAACGCAAAGTTTTGTGTCAACCAATAAACCGCCATCGAAAAAAATTGTCCTGCACTCTTTTATGCCGCGGCGGAAAATCCGCCGCGGCCGGTCAGTAGTCGCTCCTTCCGAACAGGTAATCCAAGGTAACGTCAAAATATTCGCCGATGGTCAGCAACATGCACATGGAAGGCTCCTGTTTGTCGCTTTCCCAGCTGTGCACGGTATTGCTGCTTACGCAGAGTATTGCCCCGAGCTGCTTTTGCGTAAGTCCCCTTGCGAGCCTAAGCTCCCTCAATCTATCTCCGAAAGCTTTCATACACAAACAATACACGAAAATCGTGATTTATTATTAGAAATCATGAAAATCATGATAAAAGCATGTGCCGCACAAAGAAAAATAATTACGGTTTTTTCAAGGCGCATTATTTTTATCACGCCTTCTACCCGACCAAAAGGCGGCACGACGGGCCGAGAGCAAAATTTTTTTAATTCAGAGCAAAAAACGAGTTGACAAAGACGGCGGCAGTCTGTATAATAATCACCGTAAAAATTAATTACGCCGCAGACAGCAAGCGGACGATAAGTCCTTAATCTCTTGCCGAGGTTGTAAGTTCAAAATAACTTTAATTGTGTAATTTTGTCCTTGCGTACCTTTGCGGCGCAGGGTTTTTTATTTTGAATTTAAACGGGAGGTAAAAAATTTGTCAGCTAACTTTGAAGCGAAAAAAGTTGTTGTTCAGGAAATAATCGACAAAATCAAGGCTTCCAAGTCGGTCGTATTCGTCGACTACAAGGGTCTTACCGTTGCAGAAGTTTCCGAACTGCGCAACAAGTGCAAGAAAGCCAACTGCGAATACAAGGTGTATAAAAACACCCTCGTGCGCAAGGCATTCAACGAACTTGGCTACGACATGTTCGACGCCGACCTCAACGGCCCCACCGCCATTGCTTTCGGTGCAGACGAAACCAGCGCGGCAAAAGCCATGGTTGCTGCCGCAAAGGATTACGACAGCAAAGTGATTTTGAAGAGCGCTTTCGTTGACAACGCTTATGTAGACAAAGCGGGCGTTAAGGCACTTGCAAGCATGCCTTCGAGAGAAGAACTTGTTGCAAAGATGCTCGGCTCGATGCAGGCTCCTTTGGCAAACTTTGCGGGCGTACTTTCCAACCTTATGGGCGGAATCGTTCGCGTACTCAACGGTATTGCACAGAGCAAAGAGGCGTAATTTTTCGCCTGGATTACGGGGCGCGGCTGCCCGTATATGCCGCAAAACATTAATTTAAAAAATAATTAGGAGATAATAAAAATGGCAGACGTTAAGAAGTTTATCGAAGAAATCAAATCCATGACCGTTCTTGAACTCAACGAGCTTGTTAAGGCTCTTGAAGAAGAATTCGGCGTAAGCGCGGCAGCTCCCGTAGCAGTTGCAGCAGCTCCCGCAGCAGGCGCAGCGGCAGCAGCTCCCG
>DVHK01000107.1 GCA_018712135.1 Candidatus Coproplasma avicola
TTTAAAATGTCATTTTATTTGTCCAAATTTTCGCCCATTTTCTAAGCCGAGAAATCTGCGCTATGAGCGCGACAATGGTAGCTCCGAGATTTCTCCACAGGGTCGAAATGACAAAAGGGAAAAATCGTTCATGCCGTACGTTGTGGCAAAAATTTTAAAAATAATAATCGCTTACCTCAACGCAAGCTTGCTTGCATTTCACGCGCCTTTGTCTATGCCGTCACTTTATATCGGGCATGAGGCGCATTTCACAGCGGCATATATGCCGCTATTTCACGCGAGCACAGCGAGCATTTCACCCCTTATCGCACCGCTATTTCGCTCCGCCGAAAGCGGTCGTTTTACACCGCCTGATAGGTATTCCCTCCGCTGCGCGCCACGAGTCCCTTTATTTCGAGCGAGGAGAGGATTGTCACCGCCTCGAAAACCTTTATGCCTGCGGCGCGGGCGATTGCCTGTATGTGGGCACTGCCGCTATTTCTCAGGCAGTCGAGAACTTTTTGCTCGGCGGCGGTGAGAGGAATATTTTCCGATTTGTATTCTAACCCGAAATCGCTTAAAATGTCAAGTACATTCTGGCAAAGCATTGCGCCGTTTTTTATGAGATTGTTGCAGCCCTCGCCCGAGCTTACGCCCAGCGAATGGGGAAAGGCGAACACGTCGCGCCCGTAGTCGGCGGCGTAGCCCGCAGTTATAAGGGCGCCGCTCTTTTTGGGCGCCGAAACGACGAGCACCCCGCGCGCCAGCCCCGCAATTATGCGGTTGCGCACCGAATACATGAACTTCTGGACGGGAGTCTTCGGGCTCCATTCTGAAATTGTCAGTCCCTTTTGCTCTACCTCTTTTATAAGTGCGGCGTTGGACGAATTGTATATGTAATCGTGCCCGCCGGGCAGCACGCATATTATGTTTCCGCTGCCGACCGCGCCCTGTATGGCGGCGGTGTCGGCTCCGTCGGCTATGCCCGTGACCACGGTAAACTTTTGCGCGAGTTCGCCCGAAATTTTTTTGCACGCCGCAAGCGTGGCGGCGGGCGTTCTGCGCGAGCCGACTACGGCAAAGCAGTCGCCACGCAACAGTTCTGCCCTGCCTTTGCAATACAGAACCAAGGGCGGCGCGGGGGTGTTTTTGAGCAGTTCGGGATAATCCGCGCTCTCTATGGTGATGCACGTAACCCCTCGCGAGGACAGCCCTCGGGCGACGCCGTTGCGGTAATCGCGGTCACAGAAAAGTGCTTTCAGTTTATTATATACTCCGCCGCCGAGACTTTTAATCAACAAATCGGCATATTTTATGTGCTGAGGATGTTTTTCATCTGCCGCACACAAAAATGCCCGCTTTTGCGTGTATGTAAGTCCCTCCAAACTGTCGGCAATTATTACGTTGCGCTCGTCCAATGAATAACTCATACTTCTTTGACGTCGAAATTGCGGTACGAAGTCGCCTCCAAGATATGCTCGGGCTTTATGTCCGCCGAAAAATCGAGGTCGGCTATCGTGCGCGCGACTTTAATTATCCTCGAACGCGCGCGGGCGGAAAGCGAAAGACGCTCGAACGCGCTCTGCAATACCGCCTCGCACTCGGGCGAAAGGCGGCAGTATTTTTTGATTTCGGCCTCGCCCATGCCCGCGTTGGTATGCGCCCCGCCAAAGCGTTCGCGCTGAATGGCGCGGGCGCGCTCTACCCGTTTTTTAACCTCTGAACTGCTCTCCCCCCCTTCCTCGGCGGCGAGCTGTTCGTATGGTACGCTGTCTACTTCGACCTGTAAATCTATTCTGTCTAAAAGCGGGCCCGAAATTTTTGCGCGGTAGCGGCGTATCTGCGAGGGCGTGCATGTGCACTGCTTGTATGAAGAGCCGTAATTGCCGCACGGGCAGGGGTTCATGCTGGCGCACAGCATGAAGTCGGCGGGGAAGGTTACGGCGCCGCCCGCGCGCGTGACGGTTATCACCTTGTCTTCGAGCGGCTGGCGGAGCGATTCGAGGGTCGAGCGCGAATATTCGGGCAGTTCGTCCAGAAACAGCACACCCTTGTGCGCCTTGGAAATTTCGCCGGGGCGTATCTTCGTGTTGCCGCCGCCGCAGAGCGAAACGGTGGTAGCCGTGTGGTGGGGCGTGCGGAAGGGGCGCAAGGAAACTATACCCTCCTCGCCCAGTTCACCCGCGACCGAGTGAATCTGCGTTACTTCCAGAGCCTCTTCAAACGTCAGATCGGGCATTATGGTGGGCAGACAGCGCGCAAGCATAGTCTTGCCCGAACCGGGAGGGCCGGACAACAGAATGTTGTGCCCGCCCGCCGCGGCGATTTCTATCGCGCGCTTTGCGACGTACTGACCCTTGACGAGGGACATGTCTGCGCCGTAGCGCGAGGACGACAGCGCGACGGCAAAGCTTTTGTGCGCGACGGGTTCAAAGCTGCCCGCGCCCGTGAGAAATTCCACCGCCTGCGTCAGCGATTTAAGCGCATAGACGCGTGCGCCGTCGATATACGCCGCCTCGTTTGCGTTTGCAAAGGGAATTATAAAGTTTTTAAAGCCCCGCCGCTCTGCCGAAATGAGCGCGGGCAGAATGCCTTGCACAGGGCGGATGAAGCCGTCGAGCGCGAGCTCGCCGAGCATGACTATGCCGTCGGTTTCGGCGCCTTCGAGCTGACCGCTCGCCATCAGAATTGCCAAAGCTATGGGCAGGTCGTAATGGCTGCCCTCCTTTTTTATGTCGGCGGGGGCGAGGTTGACGGTTATTCTGTTGACGGGAAAGTGCAGGCGGGAATTGCGTATGGCAGAATTTATCCTCTCCCTGCTCTCCTTTACAGCGGCATCGGGCAGTCCGACGAGTTCGTAACTCGTCATGCCCTTATTGATGTCGGCTTCGACCTCGACGGGCACCCCTTCGAGCCCCACCAGCGCAAAACTTGTTATTTTAGCTAACATATACTACCTTATCATATGAATTGTACTTCGTGCATGAATTGCGCTTACCGCGCATAAAAATTATTTTCCGTTATAATGCAAGATTATATAAAAAATAATTACGTTTGCAAGCGAAACCGCGCTTCGCGCAGCAAGCCCCTATTTGCTGCGGTCAGCAGCCTCAGCACAGTGAA
>DVHK01000108.1 GCA_018712135.1 Candidatus Coproplasma avicola
ATCGGGTTGCGCTGCGTGAAGGCGCGACTTCACTTGCGCCGTTTATTTATTTAGAAATTAACGCAAATCCCGCCATTTGCGGTTTATCGTTTATCTTCGCATTAAATATTCGCACAACACCTCACCTGATACGTGCGGCGGAGACGGCTGAACGCCAGCCTGAAAGCAGCTTTGCGCGCTTCTCCTTGCCTATCGAGGGGGTGAAGGTGCGCTCTATGCGCTCGTTATTGCGCAGCTCTTCGGCATCAGACCACATACCCGAGGTTATGCCCGCGAGGTACGCCGCGCCTAGCGCGGTGGTTTCTACCACGGCTGGGCGGAGAACCGAACAACCGAGGATATCAGACTGGAACGACATTAAAAAATTGTTTGCCGACGCGCCGCCGTCAACGCGCAGTTGGTTAATTTTAATGCCCGCGTCGCGCTCCATCGCGCTGACGATATCGGCGACCTGATATGCAATGCCTTCGAGCGTTGCCCGCACAATATGTTCGCGCGAAGTGCCGCGCGTTATGCCGACGATGGCGCCCCGCGCGCGGGCGTCCCAATAGGGCGCGCCCAGCCCCGTGAACGCGGGGACGACGTAGACCCCGTCCGACGACGGCACTTTTGTTGCCAGCGCCTCGCTCTCGGCGGCGGTATCGATGAGCCGCATTTCGTCGCGCAGCCACTGCACTGCGGCGCCGCCGACGAAAACCGAACCTTCGAGTATGTAATCGGGGCTGCGCGTATAGCCCGCCGCGAGCGAAGTTATTAGCCCGTTGCGGCTTTGGACGGCTTCGCCGCCCGTGTTCATCAAAAGAAAACAGCCCGTGCCGTATGTATTCTTTATGTCGCCCTTGTGCGTGCACAGGTGCCCGTAAAGTGCCGCCTGCTGGTCGCCCGCGACGGCGCAGATGTTGAGCTTGCGACCGAGGAACGCCGCATCGGTCGACCCGTAAACATACCCCGAAGGATACACCTCGGGCAGCATTGATCGGGGTATATCGAAGAGCGAAAGCAAATCGTCGTCCCACTCGCGGGTGTGAATGTTGAAAAGCATGGTGCGGGCGGCATTGGTGTAGTCGGTGGCAAAAATTCTGCCGCCCGACAGCTTGTATAAAAGGTATGTATCAACCGTGCCGAAGCGCAGCCTGCCCGCATTTGCGAGCGAACGCGCGCCCTGCACGTTATCGAGTATCCACTTTATTTTAGTGGCGGAAAAATACGCGTCGGCTATAAGCCCCGTCTTTGCGTAAATTATTTTGTCCGCACCGCTCTCCTTGAGCGCGTCGCACATTTCCGCCGTGCGGCGACACTGCCACACGATGGCGTTGTAGATCGGCTGACCCGTGAGCGCGTCCCAGACGAGCGTGGTTTCGCGCTGGTTGGAAATGCCAACTGCCTCGACATCCTTTATGTCGGCGCCCGCGCGCACAAGGGCTTCGGCGATGACGCCGACCTGCGAACCCAAAATGTCCTTGGGGTCGTGCTCCACCCAGCCCGCCCTGGGGTAGATTTGCCTGAATTCCTGATATGCCTTGCCCGCGACGTTGCCGAAACTGTCGAAGAGTATGGCGCGCGAGCTGGTTGTTCCCTGATCGAGAGCGAGAATATACTTCATGAACCTTACCTTTACGATATATTATAATTATAACCCATGAAAGACAAAATTTCAATACCCGCGGCAAATTTTTTGGTAACATAAAAAAATAGTGCCGGGCGCGGGGAGGCAACACCCCCGCGCCCGGCACGCCATGACCCCGACGGCTGAACGCGGTTTTATATAAACAAAAGGCGGCGCGGACAAAAGTCCGCGCCGCATCTGCCGCAAGTGGCGGCATTAATGCAAAAACTTTCGGGCGGCTTGCGCCGCGTATCTTCCTGCTATTCGGTTAAAAGGAAGGTTGCAAGGAACACGAGCCCGATTACCCACGTAGGTATGGAAATTTCTTTTACCTTTCCCGTGAACACCTTTATTATGACATAGGTGATTATGCCCATGCCTATGCCCTTGGATATGGAATATCCCAGAAGCATTACCATGAACGTCATGAACGCGACGATAGCATCTGCGGCGTCCTCCCAGTCTACTTTGATGACCGAACCCATCATGAGAACGCCCACCCAGATGAGAGCCGTCGCCGTTGCGCAGCGGGGAATGAGCTGGGCTATGGGCGAAAGGAACATGGCGATTATAAAGCATATGCCGGTGACGAGCGAGGTGAAGCCCGTTCTGCCGCCCGCGACTACGCCCGACGAAGATTCGACAAACGTTGTAACCGTGGAAGTGCCGGCTATGGCGCCCGTGCAGGTTGCGATTGCGTCGGCGAGCATCATCTTTTCCATGCGGATGGGCGTGCCGTCTTTATCGAGAAGGTTACCCTTGGAGCACGCGCCGTAGAGCGTGCCGATGGTATCGAACATATCTATCATGCACAGGGACAGAGCGGAAGTTATGAGCACGACGACGAGCGAACCGACGTTGTGGTTGCCCGTATTGAGGTATGCGTCGAAGTTGAAACCTTCGTAGAACACCGCGCCCGCGGAATCGTGACCCCACGCGACAAACGCATTGAAGGGATTGGAGATGGATACGTCGGAGAAGATTGCCTGAGCCGCAGCGACGTTTGCCGCATAAGCGATTGCAAGCAGTATGTAATAGAGCACGGCGGAACCGAGAATACCCCAGAGTATTGCGCCCTTAACATTCTTTTTGGAGAGAACGACAATAGCAAATACGCCGATAATGGCGACTATTGCGGGGAGCATACCGCCCACTTTGCCGCCGACGTAGAACACGAAAGAGGCGTTTTCATCGAGGACGTTGAAACTTACAAAACTCGTCAGCGTGTCGCCGTCGTCGACGATTATGCCCGCCTGCTGCATGCCTATGAAGGCGATAAACATGCCTATACCCACGGGTATGGCGTGACGAACGCCCGCGGGAATGGCCTCGAATATCTGCCGCCTGAGCCCCGTAACCGTCAGGACGAGGAATATTACACCGTCGAGAAGGGTAAACACCATGCAGTTTGCATATGTCAGCCCCGTTGCGTCGTCGCCGCTGCTGATGAGCGAAAAGACTATGAATGCGTTGATACCCATGCCCGAAGCCTGGGCGAGGGGCATTTTGGCGAACAGCGCCATGAGGAGCGTGCCGATTATTGCGCCGATAGCCGTTGCGACATACGCCGCGCCGTAAGGATCGGCGCTGTCGGTTATGACGCCCTGGAACATACCCGCGTTTACCATGAGAATGTAGACCATTGACATGAACGTGGTCAGCCCCGCGACTACTTCCGTGCGGAAATTAGAGCCGCTTTTGGTGATGCCGAACCAGTTATCTACTTTGCCCCAGAAACTTTTGGGCTGTTCGGGCGCGGGCCGGCTTTCGACAGCCTCGGTCTGCTGTGCTTGTTCAGACATAAAAAACCTCCGTTTTGCTTTTGTCGTTAAATTGCAAAATAATACATTTTTCACGATTTTTTCACAATTTACACATCTATACTAACACACGCAAAAATAAAAAGCAATTAAAAATCCGAAAAAAGTCGCGGCGAGCCGCATTTTTAAAGCGCATTCTTAAAGCGCCGCGCCCGCACATTGTGCTGGCGCGGCGCTTTAAACCCTGAACAAGCAAAAAGTCAGCCGTTAAATTTATTTTATTTAGGGAATATATCTGCGCAAAGAAAAATTAATTTTATATGATGGTTTATTTTATCAGGTGCGTGCGCATGGCGTTGAGAATGGCAAGAAGCATTACGCCGACGTCGCCGAATATTGCGAGGATGAGCGGGAAAGCGGGTATAGCCACGCTGAGGATCATTATGGCGAATTTTATGGCGAGCGAGCCGATTATATTCTGGAACACTATCGAACGCGTTCCCTTTGCTATGCGCCTCGCCCTGGGAAGAAGGGACAGATTGTCGGAGACGAGCACGATGTCGCTCGCCTCTATGGCGGCATCCGAACCGACTTTGCCCATGGATACGGCGCAGTCGGCAACAGTCATGACAGGGGCGTCGTTTATGCCGTCGCCGACATAGATGAGCCCACCCTCCCCTTTGAGTTCGCGCGCTTTTTCAAGCTTCTGATCGGGCAGCAGCGCGGCGAAACAGCCGTCCAGCCCCAGTTCGCCCGCGACGGCGGCGGCGCGCTTTTGGCCGTCGCCCGTGAGCATGACCGCCTTTGTTATTCCGCCGTCTTTGAGCGCGGCGACCGCCGCGGCAGCATCGGGCTTTACGAGGTCGTCAACCTCGATAACCCCCATATATTTTCCATTCAGCGCCACATATATGGTGGTAGACAGGCTGTCTGAGGGCGTAAAACTTACGCCGTTTTCTTTAAGGAGTTGCGCGTTGCCGCACAGCGCGGTTTTTCCGTTTATCGTGCACTTTACACCCCGCCCCGCCACCTCTTCGGCGTTTTCGGCGACGTACGGCGTTGCAACCGATAAAAATGCCGCGGCTACTGGGTGGGAGGAAAATTTTTCGGCAGCGGCGGCGATGTTCAGCGCCTCTTCCGACGAATAATTTTTTACGGCAAACACGCCTTCGGTCAGCGTGCCCGTTTTATCGAACGCAGCGACGGTGGCGCGGGCGAGCTCGTCGAGGCAGGTAGAACCCTTGACGAGTATGCCGAACTTTGCACACCTGCCTATGCCGCCGAAGTATGAAAGGGGAACGGATATGACGAGCGCGCAGGGGCAGGAAATTACGAGAAAGGACAGCGAACGGTAGATCCACACGCGGTAGGTTTCCCAAAGAAAAGCGCCTTGGGCGGCACATATTATGGTGGGAACGAGCACCGCGACGAGCACGGCGGCTATTACGACGGCGGGCGTATAATACTTTGCGAACTTTGTTATGAACTTTTCGGGCTTAGCTTTGCGCGCCGTGGAATGTTCGACGAGCTCGAGTATTTTTGCGACGGCGGAATTGCGGTATTCGCGGCATACTTCCGCCTTTATCACCTTTGAAATGTTGATGCTGCCCGAAAGAAGTTCGTCGCCCTCCTTGACCTCGCGGGGGAGAGCCTCGCCGCTCAGCGACTTCATGTCGAGCGATGTGGAACCGCTTAAAAGCGTGCAGTCGACGGGCACCTTTTCTCCCGCCTTGATGAGTATTACGTCGCCGACCTGCAAATCTTCGGGCGCGACGACTATGGTCTGATTGCCTTTGACGAGCGTTGCAGTGTCGCTCTTCAAGTCCATGAGGCGGGCAATCGAGCTGCGCGACGAGCCGACGGCTATCGATTGGAGCAGCTCGCCTATCTGATAGAGGAGCATTACGGCGACGCCCTCCATGAGCCCGTCGCCCGTGAATATGCCGAGGATAATGGCGCCTATGGCGGCGACGGTCATGAGAAAGTTTTCGTCGAATATCTTGCCCGCGGCGAGGTTGCGCACGGTGTTCCATATGACGGGGTACGCCACGGGTATGAACGCCAGCGCGTAGAGGGCGTAATCGATATATTGCCACACGTCGCCCGAAGCGGCGTAGTCGATGACGAGCGCGGGGATAAAGAAGATTACGGAGATGGCAATCTGAATGATTTCCTTGAAATGCCCCCGCACTATGCCCTTTTTATCGGGCTTGCCGTCGTCTATTTCGACGTCCTCGAAGTGCGTTATAGCGTAGACGGCTTTATCGTGCGCCTCGGGCGTGGCCGCCTTTAAAACGACGGTCATGTTCATGAAATCGACGGTCGCCTCCACTCCCTCTATGGCGTTGAGCTCCTCTTCGAGCTCCCTGCCGCAGTTTGCACAGCATAAATTTTTGATTTTTATGCGCTTGCCACCTGTAAAGGGCGCGGCATCTGCATTATTTTCGCGCTCGGGCTGTCCGACGACCTTTACATCCTCGAAGTGGTTGCATAAGTAAATTACTTTGTCAAACGCTTCGTCCTCGCAATCGACGATGACTTTTTGCGCCATAAAGTCGACGACCGCCTCGTTTACGCCGTTTATATCTTCGATTTGAGCTTCGAGTTCGAGGGCGCAGTTGGCGCAATCGAGTCCCTCGATTTTTATAGTCCTATTCATCGCAGCCGAGGTGCTCCTTTGCCACCGATATCATGGTCATGACGTGCCCGTCCGAAACCGAATACATCACCTGCTTGCCGTTGCGGCGGGCTTTGACGATTTTGTTGTCCTTTAAAATTTTGAGCTGGTGAGAGACGGCGCTCTGGTTGCCGCCGACCGCCTGCGTAAGATGCTCGACGCACAGCTCCCCGCACGACAGCGCGAGCAGAATTTTGAGGCGCGAAGGCTCGGAGATGGCTTTGAACCGCGCCGCCATGGTGGCGATGTCGTCTTCGGGCGGCATACTCTCGACGGCGTATTTTACGCGCTCTTCGTGAATGCACCGCTCCGCGGGCGTATCATTTTGCATATTTTTCCTCCCTCGCTCCGCGCGGCAATCCGCGCGGGGATAAATAACTTATGAATTGTTATTCATATGATAATATATTATTTAATTATTGTCAAGCATTGCCGCAATAAAAATTAAATAAAGTTAATATTTGTATGCGATTTTTAAAAGGCGCGCTAAAAAGGCGAAAAAATGGCGCGGCGCCCGCGAAAATCGCGGGCGCCGCGCCATTAGTTGCAACAACAAGTTAAAAGCAACGCAATTTTTTCAGTTTCCCTGCCGACATTAAAAAATGCGGATTATTTTTTCTTTTTTTCGTCGTCGGTTTCGCCGAGGAACTGTTTAACTATGGACAAGCCTATTTTTTTGCCTATGCGCACTTTCAAAGGTTCCTTTTTGGGCTTTTCAACCACCTCTATCGAGCCTTCGAGCTGCAAATCCTTGCAGGGGTTATCGCCTACATACTTACACTCGACAGCGTAGTCGAAAATGTTTTTGAGCGTGCCTTCCACCGTGGGGCGGTCTGGCAGAGGAGCAATTTCGATTGCAGCAAAAATCTGGTTGGTGCCGATTGCACCCACCTTGCGCCTGCCGAGGGCGGGAAGTATGTAGGCGTCGACGCAGCGCGAAATTTCGTCGAGCTTGCGCTTTTCTATTCTGCTTGTCGAAACAAAGGATGAATTGCTGTTTATGGCGCAGCCGTACCATTCAAGCACGACGGAGGCAAATTTTTTGTTGACCTTAGTTGGCGACATGAGCCAGCGCGCCACCCCGCCCAGTCCGCCGAAAATGAGCGGTATGAGCGCGAGTATTATGGAGATAACCGAAATTATTATGGCGAGAGTGCGCACGGACAGACTTAAACTGTCTGCTGCGCCGTCGGAAAAAGACACCGAAAGGGCGATTATACTCATGACGAGCGAGGCGACGCGCACGAGATAGCGGCAGATTTTTAAAATTTTGCCGTTGCGCTTGTAAGTTTTTGCCGTACCCCTGCCCGCGACGACCGTGCATGCGCCGAGCGCCGCGACGAGGGCGAGATATACGCCGAGTATGGTATACACGGCGACCTGCCAGCCCTGCGACAGGTTGTTGGTTATGCCCAGATAGAGAATGAGCGCCACATATACCGCGGTGAACGCCAGCGAAAAGGCGAGCGACAGTATGTTGAGCCTGCGCGCTATCTGCGCGCGGTTGGAGTAAATTTTTTTAATCAGACAGCGAAGATCGTAAATATCCTTGGCGAGGGTGAAAGTTTCCTCGCTCGATATCGTGTGGCGCACTTCGCGCACCTCGTTTACTTCGGCGGCATCCGCCGCCGCAATCTGCGATTTTACATTTTTGTCCTGCTTCATAATAAATCCTTTATGCTATATATTGCGCGTATTCTTCGTACAGCGCTTCGAGTTTTGCGCGCAGCTCGTCGAGCGAGCGCGCCACCTCGCCCGCCGCCTTGTAGTCGGCGAGCACTTCGGGCGAAACCAGTCTTTGGTTGAGGCGGGCTTCCTCCTCTTCGGCGGCGGATATATCCGCCTCTAACTGCTTTATTTTGGCTTTGCGCGCCGCCTCTTCGGCGCGGTCCTTTTTTGAACGGTAGCTCTCCTTTTTTCCTGCCTCGTATCTCTCCCTTTCGCGCTGTTCTTCCTGCGCCCTGCGGGCGGCTTCTTCGGCGCGCTTTGCCGAAAGGTAACCTTCGTATCCCCCCTGATATGCAGTGAGCAAGCCGTTTTCTATCTCGGCGACGCCGTCAGCGATGGCTGATATGAAATACCTGTCGTGCGACACGAAAATTACAGTTCCGTCGAATTTTTTAAGCGCCTCTTCGAGGCTTTCGCGCGCGGGGAGATCGAGGTGGTTTGTCGGCTCGTCCATGACGAGCACGTTGCCGTGCTCGTTTTCGAACACGCACAGCGCGAGTTTGGCGCGCTCGCCGCCCGAAAGGCTTTTGACCTTTTTATCCATGTCCTCGGGCACGAGCCCGCAGCGCGCGAGCGAGGCGCGGACTTCGGTCTGACCGTAGGCGACGTGCCGCTCCCACAGCTCGGCGAGCACGGTGTTTTCGGGGTCGAGGTTGGCGTTTTCCTGGTCGTAGACGGCAAAGTGAACGTATCTGCCCACCTCCACCGCGGGGTCGCCGCCCGCGACAATGTGCTTTAAAAGGGTGGATTTGCCCGCGCCGTTCTGTCCGACGACGGCAATTTTCTGCCCACGCGAAACTTGCAGGTTGCCGCCCGCAATCAGCGTTTTGCCGCCTATCGAGAGGTTTAAGTTTTTTATCGTAAGCACCCGCTCGTAAGGGGGCTGTTCGTACGTAAAATTGAATCGGGGCGGGGCGGGCGGCGTGTAGGGTTTTTGCAGTATTTCCATTTTTTCGAGCTGCTTTACCCTGCTCTGCGCCGATTTAGCCGTCGTCGCGCGCACGATGTTTTTGTCGACATACGTCTGCAACTTTGCGCGCTCCTCCTGCTGCTTTTCGTACTCCTTCAAAGCGAGGGCATAGCGCTCCGCCTTTAAAACTTTGTACTTCGAGTAGTTGCCGGGGTACGAGGAGAGCTGCTTATTTTCAATTTCGAGCGTGCGCGAACACACCCTGTCCAAAAAATACCTGTCGTGCGAGACGACGAGCACCGCGCCCGCGAAATCCTTCAAATAGTCTTCGAGCCAGTACAGCGTGGGGATATCGAGGTGGTTTGTCGGCTCGTCGAGAATCAACAGGTCGGGCTGTTCGAGCAGCAGTCGGGCGAGCTTCAAGCGCGTTTTTTCGCCGCCGGACATACCCGAAATTGAGCGCTCGTAAAATCTTTCAAAGCCCATGCCGTTGAGCACGCGCCTGATTTTGACGTCGACGTTGAAGGCGTCGCGCGAGTCGACGAACTTTTGCGCGGCTTCAAACTTTGCCGAAAGCACGGTGTATTCGTGCGACGACGGGTCGCACTCCGACAGGCTGTGCGAAAGCTGCGAAAGGCGCTCGACCGCCGCGAGCTCGTCTGAAAAGACTTTTAGCATTTCGCCGTAGACGGTGCCGTCCGAATTCAGCCCGCCGTTTTGTTCAAGATAGCCTATGCGCGCGCCGTTTTTGCGGTTGACCGCGCCATATTCGGGGGTCAACTGCCCCATGATGAGCTTTATGAGCGTAGTCTTCCCCTCGCCGTTGGCACCGACGAGGGCGACCTTTTCACCCTCGTTTATGGCGAAAGTCACCGAGGAAAATATTAAATTGTCGCCGTAAGAGAAGGCGGCGTTGTCGAGTGATACTATCATTTAAAAATCCCAGTTTGGTATGTAATCCTTGCCCGAACTGCTTTCGTCCTGTAAAAACACGTTTTTAAGCCCGTACTCCTCCACCGCGGCGAGCACTTTATTGTATTCGCGGCGGGTTATGGGGCGTTGAAGCTCCTTGAAATCTTTGATGTCGCCGAAGGGCGTGTACTGGCTCATCAGGCTGAAATACACGCCTTCGGGCAGGGTTGAAACAAATTTAACTATTTCGACGCTGTCGTAGGCGGCAAGCGGAAGGATTAAGTGGCGCACTATGCACCCCGACAGCATTTTGCCGTCGCCGCGCATATCGAGCGGCTTTTTTGCCATAAATTTTATGGCGGGGAGGGCGTATTCGGCGTAGTCCTCCCTGCCCGTGTAGCGCTTTGACAGCGTTTTGTCTATAAATTTGAGGTCGGGGAGATATATGTCGGTAAACGTATCGGCAATTTCGAGGGTGGGCACTTTTTCGTAGCCGTGAGTGTTGTACACGACGGGCACGGAGGGCTTGTATATGGACATTGCCTCGGCGATATGCGCCACGTAATGGGTGGGGTTGACGAGGTTTATGTTGTCCGCGCCCATGTCTTCGAGCCGTTTGAAAACTTCGGCGAGCTGTTTAACCGTAAAATCTTTGCCGCGCACCGCGCGCGAAACCTCGTAGTTCTGGCAGAAAACGCACTTTAACGAACAGCCGCAGAAGAACACGCAGCCGCTGCCGTTTTTGAACGATATTGGCGGCTCCTCGAAGGGGTGAAGATAATATTTTGCGAGCTTTACGCCCGAAACGCCGCAATAGCCCTTGGAAAGGGTTCTGTCGGCGCCGCAACTTACGGGGCACTGAGTACAATTCATAAATACATTATATAATAAACGGAGCAATTGTCAAGTTATTGGAATTCCTGATTTTGGTGAAACGTGTCGGGCGCGCGGCAGCAAATTGCGAAAAACGCCGCGTTGCGCCCGCACACAATTTGCGGCAATGCGTATAATTTTGTTTGACAAAGGCGGGCGGGGCATGTATAATAAACGACGTAAACATCAAGAGTGTGCGAGGGATCGGCCCTGCGACCACACAGCAACCTGCTTTTTGCAAGGTGCTAATGCCGAACCGATGGGAAAATTTAAACAAAATTGCCCGTTCGGTTAACCCGCGCGGGTTTTTTATTTTAAGCCGCGGCGGGGTCGGCAAGCCGAC
>DVHK01000109.1 GCA_018712135.1 Candidatus Coproplasma avicola
AAAAATGGCTATTTATCAACTGTTTGTTGTGACATAGCCTTTTAAATATTTTGCAAAAGTAATTGTAATCGCTTATGCCCACTTTTCCCGCAATATCCTTTACGCTGTCGTCGCTCTCTTTAAGCAGAGCGGCGGCTTTTTCAATCCTTAAAGAGGTAATATATTGCGTTATGCCCGTTCCGAAATTCTGTGTGGACAACAGATACAGTTTTGTGCGGGATATGAGAAAATGTCTGCACAAAACCTTGCATGACAGATCATCCGAAAGGTTGTTTTTTATAAATCTGTCCAATTGATGAGCAATATCCGTGTCTGAACGGCTTGTTATTTTGTGAAGCTGCAAAAATGCTGCTATCGCTTCAAGCAGTCTTATGGATGAGTTTATCGTCGAGGTCGGGTGAGTGGGTATCTCCTTGACGGCTTCAAGCAGTTCTTCGCGGCTGTCGAAATATTTCTGACTTCTTTCAATGATATTTTCAAGCGATTTCCGATAATTTTCGCGCGGCATCATGTGTGCGAATATAGCGTACCCGACGATATAATTGTCAAGCTGGATGGGGGTGATGGCTTCCGTAAGCCCGGCATGACAAATATAAATACTTGCCTCGCCGCTTTGCCGCGTCCGCATAAATGCGGTCCGGTCGCATCTGGTGCAGGCTTCAAGCCCCGCCTTCTGTCTGCGTATGATCGCGCAGAATTCAGGCGGTTCTTCGGGGTATTCGGCTACAAGATCAAACCTGTCGTCAAACACAGAAATTCTTATGCCCACTACGGCGTAAAAGTCTTTCAGCAGTTGTTTTAAGCGAAGAGCATCAAAGTTGCTTTTCATGTCGCAACCCTTTAATTTGTGTTAATGATTATTTATGAACAATTATACTATATTTAAGAACAAAAAGTCTATTAATTTTTAATAAACTAATTTATAATAATTGTGTAACCGTGTGTAAAAGCACGTTAAAAATAAAGAGGTGGAAAACGATGGAGGAAATTTTTAAGGATATCCCGACAATAAAGTACGAGGGCGCGGACAGCAAAAACCCGCTCGCCTTCAAGTTTTACGACGCAGACAGAATAGTAATGGGTAAACGCATGTGCGAGCACCTGCCCTTTGCCATGGCGTGGTGGCACAACCTGTGCGCCAACGGCGTGGATCTGTTCGGCCGCGGCACGGCTGACAAATCGTTCGGCGCGCAGCCAGGCACCATGGAGCACGCAAAGGCAAAGGTAGACGCAGGCTTTGAGTTCATGCAAAAGCTGGGCATACGCTATTTCTGCTGGCACGACGTAGACCTCGTGCCAGAGGCGGACGACATTAAGGTTACGAATGCCCGTCTGGACGAGATTTCCGATTATATCCTCAATAAGATGAAGGGCACGGACATAAAGTGCCTGTGGGGCACGGCCAACATGTTCGGCAACCCCCGTTTTATGAACGGCGCGGCATCTTCCAACAGCGCAGACGTGTTCGCATTTGCCGCGGCGCAGGTAAAAAAGGCGCTGGATATAACCGTAAAACTCGGCGGCAGGGGGTATGTGTTCTGGGGCGGCAGAGAGGGCTATGAAACGCTTCTCAACACCGACGTCAAATTCGAGCAGGAAAACATCGCCCGCCTCATGCACATGGCGGTGGACTACGGCAGGAGCATAGGTTTCAAGGGCGACTTTTACATAGAACCCAAACCCAAGGAGCCCATGAAACATCAATATGACTTCGACGCCGCCACGGCGATAGGATTCCTGCGGCAATATGGCTTAGATAAGGACTTTAAGCTCAATATAGAGGCCAACCACGCCACGCTGGCGGGACACACTTTTGAACATGACCTGCGTATAAGCGCCATTAACGGAATGCTCGGCTCTATCGACGCAAATCAGGGCGACGCTCACCTCGGCTGGGATACGGACGAATTCCCCTTCGACGTATACACCGCCACAATGGCAATGTATGAAATTTTAAAGGCTGGCGGACTTACCGGCGGTTTCAACTTCGACGCCAAGAACCGCCGCCCCTCCTATACATACGAGGATATGTTCGCAGGCTATATTCTCGGCATGGATACATTTGCTCTCGGGCTCATCAAGGCGGCCGCGCTCATCGAGGACGGCAGGCTGGACGAGAACATAAAGGAGCGCTATTCAAGCTACCATACCACCGAGATAGGCAAAAAGATAATCTCGGGCAAGATAACCCTTGCAGAGCTCGCCGCCTATGCAGATAAACTGGGCGCGCCAGCGCTCCCCGGCAGCGGTAAGCAGGAAATTCTGCAAAACATTGTAAACGGCGTGCTCTACGGAAAATGATGGACACTTTTATAGGCATAGACCTCGGCACGTCGGCGGTAAAACTGATGCTGGTCGGCGCCGACGTCGGCATATTAAACAGTATAACCAAAACGTATTCCGTGTCCTATCCGCAAAGCGGTTGGAGCGAACAGAACCCCGAGGACTGGCTCAACGCCGTTGAACGGGGCATAGAGGAGCTCATATCGGCCGTCGACCCCAAGTCCATAAAGGGCATAAGTTTCGGCGGGCAGATGCACGGGCTCGTCGTTCTCGATAGGGACGATAACGTCATTCGTCCCTGCATATTGTGGAACGACGGCAGGACGGAGAAGCAGACTGCGTATTTAAACGAGGTTATAGGCAGGCGCAACCTTTCGGAGCATACGGCAAATATAGCCTTTGCGGGCTTCACCGCGCCCAAAATTTTATGGCTGAAAGAAAACGAGCCGAAAAACTTTGCGCGCATAAGCAAGATAATGCTGCCCAAGGACTACATTGCGTATAAACTTACGGGCGCGTTCTGCATCGACTATTCGGACGCCTCGGGCACGCTGCTATTGGATGTGAAAAACGGCGATTGGAGCGCATATATGTGCGATATATGCGGCGTAAAGCGCGAACAGCTGCCTGAACTTAAACAGTCATTCGAGCGCACGGGTTACCTTAAAAACGACTATGCCAAAAGGTGGAACATGGGCGAGGTGACGGTTGCCGCAGGCGCGGGCGACAACGCCGCTGCCGCCATAGGCACGGGCACCGTGAATGACGGCGACTGCACAATATCTTTGGGTACGAGCGGTACGGTGTTCATATCGCAGGACAATTTTTCGGTGGACAAACACAACGCCCTGCATTCCTTCTGCCACGCAAACGGCAAATACCATTTAATGGGTTGTATACTTTCCGCCGCCTCGTGCAATTCGTGGTGGATGGAAAGTATTCTCAAAACTAACGACTTTGCCGCCGAACAGCAGGGCTTGCAGGCAAAACTCGGCAAAAATGATATATACTTTTTGCCCTACCTAATGGGCGAAAGGAGCCCGCACAACGACGTAAACGCCCGCGGCGCCTTCATCGGTATGCGCCCCGACACTGTGCGCGGCGACATGTCGCTGGCCGTATTGGAGGGCGTTGCGTTTGCATTGCGCGACTGCATAGAGGTTGCGAGGGCGAACGGACTTAATATAAATAGGGCCAAACTCTGCGGCGGCGGGGCAAGGAGCGCGCTTTGGCGGCAGATAATAGCCAACGTGTGCAATGTTGAGGTTGAAATTCCCCTCGCCGAAGAAGGACCCGCATACGGCGGCGCAATGCTCGCCATGGTGGCGTGCGGCGCGTACAAAACCGTCGAAGAGGCCGCCTCCGCACTCATATCAATCAAATCTGCAATAAAGCCCGATGCGCAAATCGCAGAGATGTATCAGCAACGTTACAACACGTTCACCGCGCTATATGACGCGCTCAAAGACTCTTTCAAGAGGTGGTAACATGAAAAAACAGGCGTTCAATCCTTATCTTCCAGGCTGGGAATATATCCCCGACGGCGAACCGCATGTGTTCGGCGGCAGGGTATACGTATACGGCTCGCACGACAGGTTCAATGGCGGCGGTTTCTGCATGAACGATTATGTAACCTGGTCTGCCCCCGTCGACGACCTCAGCGACTGGCGGTACGAGGGCGTCATATACAAAAAGACGGATGATCCTTCATATAATGGCAGGGGGAGCATGTACGCCCCCGACGTCTGCCTCGCGCCCGACGGCAGGTACTATTTGTACTACGCCTTCAACCCCGGCATTACGCGCAAAAGCTGGGCGATACGCTGCGCAGTTGCAGACAGTCCGGCGGGGCCGTTCAAATACCACGGCGAGGTGGATTTATATCCCTATTCAAAAGAATATCTGCCCTTTGACCCCGCAGTATATGTCGAGGACGGCAGGGTGTGGCTTTACTACGGCTCGGGCATGTTCTTTCCCGTGCTCGGCGTATCCAAAAGCAACGTAAAGGGCGGAGCGGTGGTCGAACTCGATCCCAAGGACATGCTTACGGTCATCAGCGGCCCCGTTCAGACCATGCCGGCGAACGGTCAATTGGGCGGGCACAGCTTTTTCGAGGCCTCGTCAATGCGCAAGATAGACGGCAGATACTACTTTGTCTATTCCTCCGCCATAGGGCATGAGTTGTGCTATGCAGTCGGCAATTTGCCCGCAGGCCCATTCACATATGGCGGAACGCTCGTATCAAACGGCGACATAGGTCTGCGCGATGCGCACAACGGCCCCAAGACTGCCGCCAATTATACGGGCAATACCCACGGGGGAATGCTCTCCGTCGGCGGAAAGAATTATATATTTTACCACCGCCAGACCAACCGCAACTGTTTTTCGCGCCAGGGCTGTGCGGAGGAGGTATTTATTCAGCCGAATGGCTCGATAAAGCAGGTTGAAATGACGAGCTGCGGCCTCAACGGCGGCCCGCTTGAAGGCAGGGGGGTGTACGAGGCGCGCATCGCCTGCAACCTCACTTCGCGCAAGGGCGGCAGGTTTCATTCCAAACCGCTCGGCAAGAACAGGGCGGGCTGTCACCCGTACTTCACGCAGAGCGGCGGCGACAGGAACGGCAACGGCGACCAATATATTGCCAATTTCTGCAACGGCGCCATGGCGGGCTTTAAATATTTTGACATAAAGGGTCTTAAACGCATAGGCGTAACCGTCTGCGGCAAGGCGGAGGGGGTAATGCAGGTAAAGTGCGAACCCTTCGGCGCGACCGTGGCGGAGATAGAGATACACCCCTCCGCAGATGAAAGAACTTTTTACGGCGATTATAAGGGCGATGACGGCGTAAAGGCGCTGTACTTCACCTTTTTGGGCAAGGGCAAAATCAAAAAATTTATAAATATTGTTTTGGAGTGATAATCAGACTATCGCTAAATTTTTCTATAAAAGTCCCGGCGCAAAAGTGTGTCGGGATATTTTGTTATTTGTAAACATGAAATGAGAGCAAATACAATTGATGTTGACAACCGTGGTAAAGCGTGCTAAAATGGATTTGCATAAAAAGGGAGGTACCTCCCTTAATTGGTTGCCATGCAACCAATTAATAAATCTTAAATGCGATTGTGCCTCGCCGCCTGAAAAAAACGATAAGGGCAGGGTTTTTGATTTTTAAATAGCAAAATTGTGCTGACGGTGTAATGAATGGTAGGACTTGACATATACAAATTTCAGTTCATGATTGAACTGCTTATAGCCGAGGGACTGTTCGTGGTAAAATTGCGCAGGCGCAGATATTTCTGGGCGCGCCTTGTTGCAAGCCTGATTGTAATGTTTGCCGCGGTAGCGCTGTTTCCCCTGCGCTACAACGCTTTTTTCAGCTCGCTGATGTTCCTCACCTTTTTTGTTCTGTCAATCGCGGCGATAGGTTTTTGCTTTCACGATACGTTCTGGAACATTATCTTTTGCAGCCTCGCCGCATATACAGTTCAGCATATCGCCTATCTTCTGTATAACATCCTCGTCAATCTCATAACTGAAAATATAGGCAACAATATCTATTACGGAAATAGCGACGCGCCCATCGATGGCCCTACTATGGCAATATGCTGGATCATATATTTCGCCTGCTACATAATGGTGTATGTCGAAACATATTTTCTGCTTACGGCAATGATACCCAAAAATCCCGATTTGCAGCTGGGCAAAAGCAGCCTGATAGTAGTCTGTCTGCTGGTCGTCGTCGCCGACATAGTATTCAACATGGTGACGGTCTACAACGCCGACGCCGATCAGACGTCGTTTTTCCTCGAACAGATTTACAATCTCATCATATGTCTGCTCATATTGTGGATACAGTTTCAGAAACTGCGGCAGAAAGCCATCATGAGCGATTACGACGTCATACACAAGATACTCGACCAGGAGAGGGAGCAGTTCAAGCACCTCAAAGAGAACATGAACTATATCAACGTAAAGTGCCACGATCTTAAACATCAGCTCCGCGCTGCCTACCGCGACGAAACAGTCGACCTTGAAAAGCTCAAAAGAGCGGAGCAGGCGATAGCCATTTATCAGACGGTGGCGCGGACGGGCAATGAAACGCTTGATATAGTGCTGACGGACAAACTGCTGTACTGCGGCAGGAACAACGTCACGATAACCTGCATAGCGGACGGAAAAAGTCTTTCGTTCATGAGCGAGGAAGATATATACAGTCTTTTCGGCAACGCGCTCGACAATGCGGTGCTGGCGGTCGAGCAGCTGCCCGAACCTTATCGTGAGGTCAAACTCACGGTAAAAAGTCTAGGCGACGTAGTCAGCGTGCGCGTAGAAAATAAATTTAAGGGCAAACTAAAATTCGAGGACGGTTTGCCCGTGACGACGAAGGGCGATAAGAAGTATCACGGCTACGGAATAATGAGTATGCGAATGATAGCCGCCAAATACAACGGCAAGATAAACATAGACGTCAACGAAGATAACTTTGTACTCAACATAGTTTTTGTGGAGCCCGAAGAGAATAGCGATGGAGGCGATAAATGAAGATAGCCATAGTCGAAGATACAAAAATACACGTAAAGCAGCTCGAAAGCCATCTTGACCGGTATCAGCAGGAAGAGGGTGAAACGTTTGAAGTATTCACTTTTTCTGACGGGTTAAAATTTCTTGACAGCATAAAACAGGGCTATGACATAATCTTCATGGATATCAACATGCCGTATATAGACGGAATGGAAACGGCGAAACGGCTGCGAGAAATAGACAGGTACGCGTGCCTGATATTTATAACCGAACTGTCGCAGTACGCGATAAGCGGGTACGAAGTGGCGGCGTTCGATTTTGTTGTCAAGCCCGTTTCATACGAGATGTTTCGTCCCAAGCTCGCCAAAGCCATAGCAGAAGTAAATAAAAATAACCTGGGGAAGCTTTGCATACGCAACAAAGACGTCATCCGCATGGTAAAGATACAGGATATCTATTACATTGAAACGGTGCAACACAAAATAATCTATCATCTGGCAAACGAGGATGTAGAGGTGTGGGATTCGCTTGACAAGGCGGAAAGCCGACTGCCGCCGGGCAGATTTGCGCGGTGCGGAACGAGTTATCTCGTCAATCTCGCGCATGTGGTCATGGTAAAGGGCAACACGGTCACGCTTCCGAACACGACTTTGCCGATCAGCCGTTTAAAGAAGAAAGAATTCATCGACAGTCTGATAAAATTCACGATGTTATAATAAAATAAGACCTCCCGAATCCGGGAGGCCTTATTTTATATAAAAAGTCAAAAAATGATAATTATGTTCCCGATTTGTAATTTAAAATACATAATCTGTCATAATTATTGAAACTTTTTATGAGTTTATTATAATCAAATCACAAATACCGACAGGAGCAAAGCGCATGAACAAAAAAAAGAGAATAAGATACGCAGTCTTTATTTTTGTATGTTTTTTGGCGTTGATTTTCTTCATCGCCAATATTGTCGTTACGCAGGAGCAGTTTTTGTATAATACGGTCTGCTCCGTATTGGGCTGGCCGCGCAGGACGCTCGTCAGCGGCGATCCTTCGCAGTATCAGTACTACACTTCCGACTATTCTACAAAGGAAGAAACGCTCTCTGCGGCAAATGCTTTTAACGAAAAGATAGTCGAAGAGGGCATTGTCCTTTTGAAGAATGAAGATGCTTTGCCTATTCCTACGCCTGAAAGTGACCAAAGCGTCAGCCGCAAACCTAAATTAAGTGTTTTTGGACATAACAGCGTAAATCTCGTCTACGGAGGTTCGGGTTCGGCCGGCGGCGACGGCTCCGAGGGTGCGTCGACCATTTACGACAGCTTGCAGGCGGCGGGTTATGAGTATAACCCCGTTCTCAAATCCTTTTATGAAAGTTCTGCTGCGGGCGAGGTGAGAGATACTCCTACAATGGGCGACAATACTCTCGCGGGCGTGAGAATAGGCGAGACGCCCATCGGTAACTATACCGATGCGGTTCGCCAAAGTTATTCCGAATACAGCGACGCTGCCGTCGTCGTCCTTTCACGCGTTGGAGGCGAGGGGTTCGACCTTCCCCGCACGATGAAAACATCGCTCACGGACAGCGGTGAAAAGGTGGAGGGGGCGCGCAGTGCCGAAGATCACTACTTGCAGCTTGACGAAAACGAAGTCAATATGCTGAGAGAGGTAATGGAGCATTTCGATAATATAATCATCGTCATCAACAGCAGCCAGACGATAGAGCTGGGCTTTCTCGACGATCCTTCTCACTATCTTTACACCGATGGGAACTGGGCTACTTCCGATCAGGCGCAGAGGCAGATGGACAAAATCAAGGGTGCGCTCTGGATCGGTTCGCCCGGCAAATCGGGTATAAACGCCCTCGGCAGGGTCATGAACGGCTCGGTAAATCCTTCGGGGAAAACGGTTGATACTTATGCCCGCGATTTTACAAAGGATCCCACATATAACAATTTCGGCACAAACAACGTATTGCACGGCAACGAATACTACACCATAAACAGTAAGGGCAACCCCATGGGCAGGGAGGAGTATCTCGTAGAATACGAAGAGGGCATATACGTCGGTTATCGTTACTACGAAACGCGCTATATAACCGAAGGTGAAAACGGCGACGCGTGGTATCAGGATAACGTCGTCTATCCCCTCGGCTATGGTCTTAGCTACACGACATTCGACTGGCAGCTCCTCAACAAAGAAGAACTCGAAAACATGGCCGTCACACCCGAAAGCACGTTTACCGTCAAGGTGCGCGTTACCAACACGGGCGACGTTGCTGGTAAAGATGTCGTTCAGGTATACGTCAATCCGCCCTACTACGACGGCGGAATAGAAAAATCCGAAGTCGTGCTCGTCGGCTTTGCCAAGACGCCTCTTTTGCCCGCGGCAAAGGATGCCACGGCGGACAACCCCAACTGGTGCGACCTTGAAATCGAGGTAAAGGCGGAATATTTTGCCTCCTACGACTATAACGACGCCAACACAAACGAGCACACGGGTTACGAAATCGAGCACGGCGACTACGAACTTCGCGTAAGCCGTAATGCTCACGACGCTTTGGATGCCGCGGTTGTAAACGTTCCCGAGGATATCAAGATGACCGAGGACGTAAAGACCGGTGCGACCGTGCAGAATCGTTTCGATGATGTCAGCGGCTACATCAAAAAATATATGTCGCGCACAGATTTCGACGGAACCTGGCCCCAGTCGCCCACCCAGGACGAGCGCATAGTCACGCAGGAATTTTTGGACTCTCTCACGTGGGACGGCAACGACGCGGGTGAAAAGTGGGAGGCGACGCAGATGCCCGAGGGCGGTACGGGTAAATCCGTTCAGCTCTATGAGCTCATAGGCAAGCCCTATAACGATCCTCTATGGGAAGACCTTCTCGATCAACTTTCCATAGAAACCATGGCCGAACTCATAGGCACAGGCAACTATCACAGCATGGCAATAGACGCCATAGGCAAACCCAAGACCATCGACTCCGATGGCCCCGTAGGTTTCACGCCTTTCATGGGCGACCCCAGTGTTTACGGTACATGCACATATGCCAGCGGCTGTTTGCTCGGTGCGACATACAATGTAGAACTCGCCAAAGAAATGGGCGAAATGATAGGCAACGAAGGCATAATAGGTAATGTTGCAGGCGACGGAACGCCGTACAGCGGCTGGTACGCCCCCGCCGTCAACATACACCGCAGCCCGTTCAGCGGCAGAAACTGGGAATATTATTCCGAAGACGGCTACCTTTCGGGCATAATGGCGGCAAACGTCATTCAGGGTGCGCAGAGCAAGGGCGTTTATACCTTCATAAAGCACTTTGCGCTCAACGACCAGGAAACCAACCGTAATGGCGTGCTCACCTGGGCAAATGAACAGTCGATGCGCGAACTTTATTTCCGTCCCTTTGAAATAGCGGTAAAGGACGGCGGAACCCGCGCCGTAATGTCGTCGTTCAACCGTATAGGCACGGTGTGGACGGGCGGCAGCTACGAACTTTTGACCGAGGTACTGCGCGATGAGTGGGGATTCGAGGGTATGGTCATAACCGACTATAACTATGCGACACCTTATATGGATCCCGACCAGATGATACGCGCGGGCGGCGACCTCAACCTCACGCAGAAGTGGTGGCCGGGCACCGAGAACACGCCCACACAGGTCACAAGTTTAAGGCAGGCAACAAAGAACATTCTCTACACGGTTGCAAACAGCAACGCCATGAACGGCTATGGTTATGGCGTCGTATATAAGTATCTTTTACCTTACTGGGTAATAGGGCTGATCGTCGCCGACTGCGTAATAGTCGCATTGCTCGGCATATGGGCGTTCTTCCTCATCCGCGGGTATCTCCGCCGCAAAAAGGCGAGGCTTGCGGGCGTTCAGGAGAGCGGCATCGCAGACGACGCGTCAACCTTTACAATAAATAAAATTTCACAGGAGGATGATGAGCATGAAAAGAATGAGTAGGCTTTTGTCAGTTCTGCTCGGCGCGGTGTTGGTCGCCGGCACAATATTAATTGCCGGCTGTCAGACCGAAGGCGGCGGAACGACAGAGCCTGAAAGGGAAGTCTGCCTCGTCGAAGTCGAAGGCGGTAGCGGTGGCGGGTATTATTACAAAGATACCAACTGCACAGTGGTCGCCGACGAGGTCGAAGGCAAGCAGTTTATGAAGTGGGTTTCGGGCAACAGGGAACTTTCCGACAGCTCTACCTACGTATTCACCGTAACCGAGGATATCTCCCTTGAAGCGGTGTTTGCCGATGATGTTGATGTCAAAGACCTTTGCGACATAAACGTAAAATTCGGCACGGGTTCGGGTAGATATTTTGCCGGCACCGAGCGCGAGCTTAAAGTTTCCGAAGAGTATTCCGCGCTCACTTTCGCAGGCTGGGAGGCAACCTATAAAGACGACAACGGACAGGACGTGACCGAGGTTATCTCCACGCAGAACCCCTATACTCTCACAGTTGAAAGGGATATGGATATAAAGGCGTGCTTTGAATCGGCTACGCTTGCGACGCCCGACAATTCCGAAGGGCAACATTTCAGAATAGCTGCAAACGGCGCATATGAATTTGACCGCGAAAAGAATGCCGATGGCAGCAGAAAAACCGTGTTTGTCCTCGGAGTGGCATATCTGCAATACCGCATGTACGACTCCGCCGACCCCGAAGCGCAGCCCATAGCAGTATTTAAAATCGTGCCGATAGCTAACCCCGCGACAGACGGAGCAAAGGCATACCTTGAAAATTCCGAAGGGCAAAGACAGGATCTCAAAGGTCCCCTCGGCGACCTCTATCACGACGAGGACGCGGGCAAGGCGCAGATACGCATTCTCCTCGGAATTGAAACGGGCAAAACTTACTACTTCGACGTCCAGGCTATCGCGGTAGAAGATTCACCCTTCGTAAGCAGCGAAATCTCCGTAAGGGGACCCGGTTGCACGTTCTGATAACGGAATAGGAGGAAAATATGAAACGTAAATCATTGTTAATACCCCTGTTCGTCGTTGCGCTGGCGATAGCGCTGTGCATATCGGCGCTGACCGGTTGCATCGGAAGCGGCAGCGGAAACGACGATAAAGAACAGACATATACCGTAACCGTCACGGGCGGTACAGGCGGCGGCGAATACGAGGAAGGCGAAGAATGCACCGTAACCGCCGAACTCGGTGAATACGAAACGTTCGTCCGCTGGGAAAATGCCGACGGTGAGGAGGTCTCCACCCAAAACCCCTACACGTTTGAAGTGGAGGGTGATGTCACCCTCGTCGCGGTTACAAATACGCAACAGGTCACCGTTACGGTTGATGGCGGCGTAATAAGCGGCACCGAGCTCTACCAGACTTCGGTAGACATCGGTTCGACGGTCAGCGTAACCGCGCCCGACGACAAGTCGGCGCCCTTCCTGTACTGGCAGATAGACGGTGTAAAACAGTCGGAAGAAAATCCCTACTCGTTTGTCGCCGAAAAGGATACACGCATCTCTGCGGTGGTCGATGTCGTCTGCCTTATCAAGGTAGATGGCGGCACCATTTCGGGCGGTGAAACGAGCCATATCTTCAAATCGGGCGAACAGTGCACCATAACTGCTGACGCGGCTCCTGAAAATCAGTCGTTCGTCTATTGGTACATTCTCGACGAAAATGGTGAAGAGGTTATAATCTCCCGCGAGGCGAGCTACACCTTTAACGTGGCCGAATCCGAAAAGTACTACGCAAAATACAGCAAAGTCTACACCGTCACCGTCGAAGGCGGCTATATCCGGACCGAGAGCGGAAATGTTACCGAGCTGAACGTGATGGAGGGAGGTTCCTGCACGGTCAACCTCGATTACGAACTCATACCCGAAAATAAGGGCTTTGTCCGCTGGGATCTCGGCAACGGCGTAACTTCCGAGCAGATGACGTATGCCATAACGGACATAAACGAAGATTATACGGTAAAAGCCGTATACGGCGATCTCATAAGGTTTGCCGCACCCGAAATGGACGCAAACCAGATGTTCCGCTACAAGAACGATTACAGACCTCTCGAATTTGACAGAGGCACGTCTACCGTTTTTGTTCCAAATGTAACAGGCGTAATGTTCTATATATACACGAGCGCGTGGGCTGATACCGATGATTATGTCGGCAGATTCATGCTCGTAGGCGATACTTCAGGTTATAAGCTGACCACGACAGACGGTCAGACTCTTCTGGAACTTGAAGGCGCTGCGGGCAACCTCTGGCTCGAAACCAAAAACGACTACACCAAGGATGATTTATTTGAAGCATTCGCAACGGTATTGGGCGAAGAATACAGCTCAACAACGCCTTACTTCCTCGCCGCGCAGACTCTCGGCGTCGAAGGTTCGGTCTATGCATCTAGCGAAATTTCTGTAATCGGGCCCATGGTGTTTGTCGAAGAAAGCATCCCTTCGCACACCATAACCATTTCCGGCGGCACCATTACAGGCACGCAGCTTACATCTGTAACCGCATACAAGGGACAGACGATAAGCGTAACATCTTCTGCCGAAAGCTTCAAATTCTGGCTTGTAAACGGCGAAGAGGAAGTCGCTCAGGCGACCTATGAATTTACGGTTGAAGGCGATACCGAACTTATCGCCGTATTCGACGAAGTTTACGACATAAGCGTCGTCGGCGGCACGTTCGAGGACGGCGAAACTCAAGTAAAGGCGGTTGCCGGTCAGCAATACACCATTTACGCCGACGAAGCTCCCCAAAACCAGGAGTTTGTATATTGGTATATCCTCGGTGCAGACAATGAGGAAATAATCGTTTCCGACAACTATGAATATACCTTCACCGCCATGGGCGAACAGACATACTACGCCAAGTTTAAGAATACTTATCTTCTTACTGTAAACGGCGGGTATGTCGAAGGACTGAGCGGCGACGACGGCGTATACACCGTTATCGAGGGCGAAAGCTACACTGTGGTTGCGAACATTCCAGAGGGCAAGGGTCTTGTCGAATGGAAGATAGGTGACGAAAGCGTTTCGCAAGACGTAAAATACGTCATTCCCGCAATTTCGGGTAATGTAACCATAGAAGCCGTATACGATGACCTCGTATATCTGTTTGAAGTTCCCGAAATGGATCAGAACCAGATGTTCGATCTCGAAAAGGACAGCTATTCAACTATCATTCTCGACAGAATGAAGATAGACGGCGATTCAACCAATGTTGATCCCGAAAACAGAAAGACTGCCTTTGTCGAAAATGTCGACCATATAACTTACTATATCTACACTTACGGCTACGCAGATAAAAACGACTATGTGGGCAGGTTTATCCTCACCCGTCAGCTCAACAACGACGGAAAATACAGTTACTACCTTGCAACCGTCGAAGGCGTGCGCCTTCTCGACTTAAAGGGCAATGCGGGCGACCTGTACCTCGACCAGTACAGCCGCGAAAGGCTGTTCGCCGATGTGTTCTCAAAGGTGGTTGAAGGTTACAGTCCCACGACCCCTTATTACCTTGCGGCGCAGGTCTGCGGAAGGACGGGCAGCATATACGCTCCCAGCGAAATTTCCGTAATCGGCCCCCGCGCGTTCATGGCACAGGATGTCCCCGCTTACACCGTCAGCGTTGAAGGCGGCGTAATAACCGGCACCGAACTGACCACGGCGACGATATATGAGGGTCAGACAATAAGCGTAACGGCAACTTCCCCCGACTTCAAGTACTGGAACATAAACAATACCGACAAGTCGGTAGATAAAACGACGGAATATGTGGTAACGGCAAACACGACGTTTGTCGTCGGCAAGGACGAAACCTTTACCGTCAGCGTTGAAGGCGGCACGCTTCAAGGCGGAGGCACCCAGGCGCAGATATCTTCGGGCGAAGAGTGCACCATAGTCGCCGAGGAACAGAGCGGCAATAAAGTATTCTTCGGTTGGTACGTCATGAACGGGGAAGACAAGGTTCTCGTCTCCTCTGATGCGGAATACACCTTCTGGGTATTCTCGTCGCAGACCTACATCGCCGAATATGTCAACACCCACACCGTCACCATAATATACGGCGGCGAGCTCTACGAGCAAAAGACCTATCTCGAAGGTGAAACTGTCACGGTCACCCTCGACCTTTCAAAGATTCCCGAGGGCATGGGCTTCACGGGTTGGAGAATAGGCGATGAAGTCGTCACTACCGGGCTTACGTATGAGTTCGTAATCCAGGGCGACACCACCATAAAGGCGGAATTTGCCGAACAGGTGCACGAATTTGCTACACCCGATATGGATAAAAACCAGATGTTCAGATACAGCGGCGATTACAATCCTCTCGAATTCGACAGAGAGCAGAGCGGCGGTACAGCATTTGTTGAGCATGTCGACCACATAAAGTTCTATATCTACACCTCGCCCGATGCGGACAAGGGAGATTACATTGCAACTTTCATTCTCGACGCAAAAGGTCAGGCGGGTAGCGATCCCCGTTATGTATACAGGCTGGCGACAAATGAAGGGGAAACTCTCCTCGCACTCGAAGGTATACCCGGAAATCTCTGGCTTCAAACGAGGGACGGTTACAACAAGGATAAGCTGTTCGAAATGTTTGCAAAAGTAATAGGCGAAAATTACAGCGCCGATCAGGAATATTACCTCGCGGCGCAGGCGTGCGGAGCGGCAGGCAGCATTTATGCTCCCAGCGAAATTTCCGTAATCGGTCCCGCACCGTTCAAACAGAATTAAGGAGGATATTTTGATGAAGAGCGGTATTAAAAAATCAATGCTGCGCGCCGTCGCAATTCCCGTTGCGGCAATCCTCGGATTGGGCTTTAACGCCCAATTCGTGGGCGCCGTGGGCAGCGGAATAGCCAATGCGGCGACGGGCGAAGAATATTATTACTACGACACTCAGTACGAAAGTGCAGAGCAGGTCAGGGAAGCCGCAACGCAGCTCAACCGAAAGATGGCTTCCGAGGGCATGGTTCTTCTCAAAAACGAGGATTACCTCCCCATGAAACCCAGGCAGGAGGGCGGCAAAATAAATGTAAGTATCTTCGGCAAAAGCTCGGCAGATATCGCCTACTTCGGCTTCGGTTCAAGCGACAGTATGGCGATAGGCGGCGACTGGACGCGCGAAACAAAGCCCTTCTACCAGGCTTTCGACGGCACCGTGTTCAACGTCAATCCCACGCTCAAAGCCTTTTATGAGGACGACAACGCATCGGGCAAAGGGCGCCTCAACGGCGACTTCCACGGTTCGCTCGATGCCTACCGCGCGGGGCTTTCCACGGGCGAAACTCCCCAGTCTATGTACACCGACGATGTAAAAAGCAGTTATGCGCAGTATAACGATGCGGCTATTGTCATGCTGACCAGGGTGCGCGGCGAAGGCAACGACCTGCCCAAAACCAGTCTTAAAAGCTGGGGCGGCGAAAAGCTCGACAGCGCCCGCAGCGGCGACGACCACTACCTGCAACTCGACGCGTACGAAGTCGAACTGTTGCAGGAAGTAATGAAGAATTTCAACAACATAGTTCTTCTCATAAACGCGTCGGGCCCCATGGAGGTAGGTTTCCTCAACGACCCCACGCACTACCTGTATACCGATAACAACTTCACAAGCAACGTCGAGGACGCCGAAGAGCAGATGGGCAAGATAAAAGCTGCGATCTCCGTCGGCTTCCCCGGAACTGACGGCTGCTTTGAAATTCCCCGTCTGCTCACGGGCGAAGTTACCCCCTCGGGTCACCTCGCCGATACGTGGGTGTACGACATGACCAAGGACCCCACTTATCAGAATCAGGGTTATAACGGCGCCGCAGACGGCAACACCTATGGCGCGCCCTACGTCCACTACGACGAGGATATATACCTCGGCTACCGCTATTACGAAACGCGCTATGTAGAAGAGGGCGAAACCCTTGCCGACGGCGAGGAGTGGTACCAAGGTCAGGTGCAGTATCCCTTCGGCTACGGCCTTTCATATACCGACTTCGATTGGGAGCTCGTATCATCCGAAAATTCGGGAGAGGGAGCCGAGCTCGATAAGTTCGGCACCATAACAACAAAGGTTAAGGTGACTAATACGGGCGCGTACTCCGGCAAAGAAGTCGTTCAGCTCTATTACAGCGCCCCTTATTACGAGGGCGGAATATCCAAGTCGCACGTCGTTCTGGGCGGCTTTGCCAAAACAAAGCTGCTTGAACCGGGTGAATCGGACACGGTAGAAATCAAACTCAACGTCTCCGACATGTATTCGTACGATTGGAGCGATGCAAACCTCAACGATTTCAAGGGTTACGAGCTTGAACAGGGCGAATACAAAATTGTCGTCGCCTCCGATGCCCACGAAGCGGCACAGCGCGCGGCTAATCCCGACAACGAGTTCACCAAGGTTTACAACATAACCAAAGGCTTCACTTACGAAAACGACACTACTACGGGCGCACCCGTAAGCAACCTCTTCGATGATGTAAGCGGCACGCGTAAGGTCAACGACCCCGAAACTTTTACAGGCGTGCGCGTGTATATGTCGAGGGACGACTTTGAGGGAACTTTCCCCACGCCCGCATCCGAAAAGAAGAGCGGCAAACTTCAACAGCCGTGGACTTACACCATATCCGAAGAATTCGACAGTCAGAACCCTTGGTATTCGGAAGAAATGCCCACTCAGGCTGAAACTCCGGGAACGGCAGAAACAAACAAAATCAAACTTTGGCATCTGCGCGGCAGGGACTACGACGACCCCCTGTGGGATGCTTTCCTCGATCAGCTCACGGTATCTGAGCTCGTCACCCAGATAGAAAACGGCTTCTTCGGCACCCGTCCCATCGCATCGGTAGACAAACCCTCTACCTATGACGACGACGGCCCCCTCGGCAAGCGCCACTGCCCCGACGTTCAGTGGGTAGACAACACCACAACGGCACAGACGTTCAACACCGACCTCGCTTATGCGCAGGGCGTGATGATGGGCGAAGCCGCCCTCTGGGGTATGAACCATGCCGATGGCTCCAACATGATGGCTCCTCCTGCGGGCATTTATGGTGCAAAGCCTGAGGGCAGGGGCGGCACTTACGGACTTGGTCTCAACACTCACCGTTCACCCTTCGGCGGCAGAAACTTCGAGTATTTCTCGGAAGACGGCTTCCTCGGCGGCAAAATGGGCGCAAATGTTGCAAAGGGTTCGCTGTCAAAGGGCTGCTATCAGATTTCCAAACACATCTTCTTGAACGATCAGGAGACCGAGCGCGGCACCTTGCAGACATGGGCGAGCGAACAGGCTATCCGCGAAATTTACGGCAAGCCCTTTGAAATCGCCATAAAGGAAGGCGGGCTCAACGCCCTTATGGCGGGCGTAAACAGCGTAGGCAACGTGCCTTGTTCGCAGAACTGGGCGCTTCTCACCGGACTCGTGCGCAACGAATGGGGTTTCCGCGGATTTGTCATAACCGACCTCACGCGCTTCCCCGTCGACATGTGCATACGCGCCGGCTGTAACACAATGATGGTGCACAACCAGCTCAACACCCCTGCGACCGACCCCGAGCATTTAACTGCCACGCAGCTCACCGCCATACGCGAATCGGCTAAGAGCGTGTTCTACACGGTAGCCAACACCAACGGCGTGCAGGGTTACGGCGGCGCGCCTCTCGATGCAATAGAGTACGGCGGCGCTAATACGATCTATGCGGTAGAGGGAGTGTCTAATGACCTCTCTGCCAACACCGCGCAGAATGCACTCACGGGCGACACCGATCTCGTTTACTCCGTAGCCGAAGGATCTTCTCTCCCCGAGGGCATGACGCTCACTAAGGACGGCGTTCTTACAGGCGCTCCCGCGGAGGCAGGCGACTACACCATAACGCTCAGCGCCGATGAAAAGCTCGGTGAAGATTCGCAAATCGCATATCCTTACAAGGCGGCTACAAAGCAGTTTAACCTCAAAGTTTATGCCAAGGACGAAATTCCCGACACGATTATCTTCGAGGACGACTACTTGCCCACTATACCCGTCGGGTTTGAATATTCGCAGAGCATAAGCAGTGCGGTCGTATTCGACGAAGAGGGCAAACTTACCACCGATGTCGAATACGCGCTTACGTCAGACAGCGCTCTTCCCCGCGGACTTAAACTTGAAAACGGTTATATCTCAGGCATTTGTACGGCGCCCGAAGGTAAATATTTCTTCACTGTCCGCGCCTCTGCCGAGGGCAGAACGTCCGTCGAACTTGACTTCATAGTGCGCGTTAAGGAATATAAAATAGACTATCCTGCACAGCAGCTCCAAGACCTTCACGTCGGTCAGTCGGCTTACTTCTCGGTTGCAGGTGCAACCAATGCCGACGGGCTCGAAATCGAATACGCCCTCAAAGACGGTTCGTCCCTCCCCGAAGGTCTCACGATCAGTCGCTTCGGCGTAATTTCGGGCACACCTGAAAGGGCATACACTTCGCATAAGTTTACTGTTGTGGCAAGGGCAAATCTCGCCGCGCCCGCAGAAACAACTTACGAAATCAATGTTCTCGGTCTTGAAATCGCAGACGTAACTTATGAAAACGTCCTCATCGGCAAAGCTTATTCGTTTGCGCTCAACGCCGCTCCCAACGATGGCGGTACGGCAGAAAACGTCACTTACTCCTTGAAGGAGGGAAGTTCGCTACCTGCAGGTTTCTATATGTCGAGTGATGGCATAATCCGCGGCGTCGGCACGGAAATCGGCGACCAGTCCTTCACCGTTGTAGTCGAAGCCGAAGGCTACGTTCCTGTTGAAACTACCGTAACCATCAACCTCTACGGCATATTCGAGGATGAGCCCACGAGCGATGTCGACGGTACTCCCATGGATGAACCTCCCGAAGAGTATCATGGCGGCGTAAGCGGTTGCCAGGGCTCTGTGACAGGAATAACCATGATAGGCGGTCTTGTTGTCCTCGCGGCGGTCATCGCAGGAGCAAAGATCATAAATTCAAAACGCAAATAATTTTTTAAAAGGAGATTTGTATTTATATGAAAAAGATAATTGCAGGAGTTATAATGTCGGCAGTCGCGCTGACGATGGGTGCGCTCGTAGGATGCAGCAGTACCCCTTCGGAGGAAGTTCCCGACGATCCCGCCGGCACTAAAACGGCGGTGTTTGAAGCCGAAGGGTGCGACCTCTCCGAATACAGCGGTCACGGTTGGTCCAACAATGCAACGGGTTGTCAGACCATTCAGGGTCAGAACACTCAAAAAATCAGGGAAAATCAAAGCGTGCTCAACTCAATAAGCAACGGGTATTTCGTCGGCTTCTTCGGCGTTGAAAACACCGCCCTTACCTTCGACTTTACCTCGGCAGAGGCGGTGGAGGAGGCTACTTTGGTTCTTCGTCTGGCGTCAGAATGGGGCACTATGACCGTCGATGATTCTATAATGCAAATAGAGGTAAACGGCGAAATAATCGAGTACAATCCTTTTACCGTAACAGGCAAAAAGATCGACAGCGCCGCCACCGTCGAATACGGCGTTCCCTTTGCTGATTTCACCATCTCCACAAAAATCAGCCTTAAAAAGGGCGACAACACCATAAGGCTCATCGGTCAGGGCGCGCCTTTCGGTGATATGGAATCGATGGACATTGGACCCGGCGTCGACTGCATCAAAATCAAGTCTATGACTGATGTGACCTGGGAATCCCTTTGGGAAGATAACCAGCTCAACGTAAAGGAAAATTAATGCGGAAGAAAAGATTTGGGCGTATGGCTTCGCCGGCGTCCGCATAACTTAATTGTTTTCTCCTGAAAAAAGGGGCGGTCGTGCGACCGTCCCTTTTTGCTATACATTATTATATAATAGGCAACGCAGGCATATTATTTTATAAAAGCCTTGCCGTCAGTTTTGTAAGCTGTCCTGTAAGTACAGTTGCGTATGTATTCAAATTTTTCTTTCGTCAGTCTTTCGCCACGCGACATTATGTAAAGAGGTGCGGGCGATCTGCCTTCGCCGAGGGGAGGTTGAACGTAGTCGAACGTGTTCAGCACAAATCCGTGCCGCTCGTAAAAGGCTATTCTGCGCACGGCGATGTCGTTTTCGGGGCGCTCGACTTCGAGTACGACCTCCCCGCCGTAGCTGCTTAAAAACTCATCTAAAAAAGCTCCGCCCAACCCTGCGCCCCGCATGGTTGAGGCAACGGCAAAGTGTTCGGCAAATACGGCGTTTTCAAGCTGCCAATAAGCTATAAACGCGCATATTTTGCCGTCGTTTCCCCGCTTATAAATTATTTTATATCGTTCGTCGTCCATAAGCGAGCGCTGATCTTTGCGGCTGCGCCTCTCGCTTTCGGGGAAGCTGTATTCCATTATACTATAAATTTTGTTAAAGTCAGTTTTATCGGCAACATAAAACATATCAGTTCTCCTTTTCGGGCAGCAGTTTTTTACGTTGTGCAAACAGTATCATAGCTCCGCCGATTGCAACAGCGGCTGCGGTCAGTCCGAAGTTGAGCCATATGCCTGTCAAACCCAGCGACCACAATATTCCAAGGAATATCATGGGCAGTATAAGCGCGTTTGCCGTTGAAAGAATGGAGGCAAACAGCGACTTGTTTATCGCCGTCAGGTAACTCTGCGCCGCAAATCCGAACCAGCGTGTCAAAAATGTTATGGAAAAAAGTTTCATGGCAAATTCCGCCATGGGTATCAGCTCTGCCGAATCGGTCGAGAGGAATAGGGAGGAGATCTGCGCGGGCAACGCGAATATGATCGCCGCGGCGGCGAGCGAGATTACCGCCCCCGCAACAAAGATATAAACGGCAAGTTTTTTAACCCTTGCAGGTTCGCGCGCACCGTAGTTATAACCTATCGCGGGTTGAAGCGAATCGCACACGCCGTATAAAAGGGGTTGAACTATGTCGTTTACATACATGATAACGCCGTAAACGCTGACTGCGTCTTCGCCGCCCATGCCAAGCAGCACGATATTGAATATGATAGCCGACAGTCTGCCGGCAATGTTGCTCAAAAAGTTCGGCGAACCTGCTACGATCATTTTCCCGAAAATTTTAATTTCAAATTTCGGCTTGCAGAATTTAAGCGCCATCTTTCCCGTAAAAAAGGGCGCCATGGAGATAATGACCACAAGTATCATGCCCAGACATGTGGCGAGCGCCGAAGCCCATATGCCCCACTTGAACCCCACCAAAAACAGCAGTTCCAAAAGCAGTATCGCAGCGGACATTACTATGTTCAGTACCATGCTCGTCTTGATTTTTCCGCATATGCGCAGGTAGTTGTCGGCGGCGAAAACTATTGTGCAAAGCGGCGAACATATGGCGTACACCCTTAAATATTGCGTCGCGAGCGAGGCAAGCTCGCCCTCCGCGCCCATCATTGTCATGAGGTACGGCGCTATCAGCCACATTAAAAGTCCCATTGCCGCGCCGAGTATTACTATCGCTATGCATGCGCACGTAAAGTAGTTGTTTGCCGCTTTTGTGTCTTTGCGCCCCAGCGCAATCGAAATGGGCACGGCGGAGCCCACGCCGATGAGGTCGGCGAGCGAAAAGTTTATCGCCACGAAAGGAAAAGCGAGGTTTACGGCGGCAAAAGCCGTCTTTCCCAGGAATTGCCCCACGAATATGCCGTCGAAAAGCCCGTAGAGGGAGGAGGCGAGCATACCAATCGCGCCCGGCGTGGCGACTAAAAAAAACAGCTTCAAAGGCTGCGTTTTTCCGAATAATTGATTATTATCCGTTGTCATTGTTTACCTCGTTGTATTGTTCCAGATGTTTTGTAAATGCTTCCATAGCGTCTATGAACGAAGGGCCGAATGCTTCAAGCGTTTTGTCCAGCGCGTAGCTTTCGGCTTTACGCAGCGGTATCAAAATTTTTTTTGCATAGTCTTTGCCGTCCTGCGTAAGCGCAAGCATTTTTTCGCGTCCCGCCAATGAGGTTATCTGCACATATCCTTCTTTAAGCATCTTGTGTATAACGCTGTTAATCGTCGTTTTGGGTATAAGCCACTCATCGCATATGCTCTTCTGCGAGTGCTCGCAGCCGTCCGAAAGGGAATACAAAACGGCAACTTCATTCTCCCCGATAAAGCAGTTTTTCGCCATATCATAATATTTTCCGTCAATTCTGTTAATGCACAGAATAAGTCGCCTCATGTATTCGTCTTTCATTGATAAACTCCTTTGCCGGTACGATTTCGTACTGTATTATAGTACGAAATCGTACTTATGTCAAGCGTTTGGATATAAAAATTTACTTGCCAAACGGGCGGCGGGCGTGGTAAAATAATTGTGAATATAAAGTATGGGCGGCGCGCGCATGCGCGCGCCGCAATTCAAGAGGAACTATGAAGTTTACCGAGCTTACCGTGCATACATCAACCGAGGGCAGCGAACTTGTCGCCGACATAATGTGGCGCTACACCACACACGGTGTGGCTATCTCCGATGTGAAGGACGTCGTCGCTCTGCAAAACGACAAAGTCATGTATTGGGACTACATGGACGACAGTCTTACCGCCGATAAATCGGGCGACGTGCTCGTCAAGGCGTTCGTCGCCGAGGACGTCGCGCCGCAAACCCTCCCCAAAATAAGGCAGGATATCGAGGAAATGGCGGCAAACTGCGGCGGCGCGCTCCCTTTGGGCTCGCTTGAAATGACGACCCGCCCCGTCGAAGGCGACGATTGGATAGAAATCTGGCGCAAGCACTTCCGCCCCATTCATATAGGGAGCATCGTCGTCGTGCCCGAGTGGATTAAGTACGACAAAAAGCAGGGCGAACAGGTCGTGCTTCTCGACAATAATATGGCTTTCGGCACGGGCGAGCACGAAACTACGTCCATGTGCGTCGAACTCCTTCAACAGTACATAACGCCCGACGCCGTCGTAATCGACGTCGGCTGCGGCAGCGGCATACTCGGCATAAGCGCAATAAAGCTGGGCGCAAAGTTTGCCTATCTCACCGACATCGACTCCGTCGCCGTAAAGAGCGCAAACCACAACTGCGCGCTCAACGGCGTCTCCGAAAAAGTTACCGTCGCCCATTCCGATCTTTTGGACAATTCCGAAATAAAGGCAGACATAATGCTCGCCAACATCACGGCTGACGTCCTCGAACGGCTCGCTCCCTCGATACCCAAAAACCTCAAAAAAGGGGGTGCGCTCATTTTAAGCGGCATAATAGACAGCAAGTTAGACGGCGTTATCCGGGCGTATTCCGCGCAGGGTCTGACGCTCGAAAAGAAGATAAAAAAAGGGGAGTGGAACGCCCTGGCGTTTAAAAATGTATGAGCGGCGCGCGCAGATTTTTTGTCGAAAACATAAATTATCCCACGCAGCCCGAAGTTGAGCTTGCGGGCGAGGAATTCGTGCACGCCAAAACCGTGCTGCGCATAGAGGAGGGGGCAGAAATTATTCTGCTCGACAACAGCGGCGCGGAATATCCCGCCATCGTCACATCTGTGGGCAAGCGCGCTTTGTCGGCGCATATTACGGGGTCTGCGGTGGGCGAACGCGAGCCGCGCATGCCCGTATATCTCCTCGTCGGCGCGCTCAAAGGCGACAAAACCGAGCTCGTCGTCCAGAAGGCGGTCGAACTCGGCGCCTCACGCATCGGCGTTTTCAGCTCGCGCTATTGCTCGGCGTATATCAACGAAAACAAGCTCGAACGCCTCAACCGCGTCTCGCGCGAGGCGGCAAAACAGTGCCTGCGCTCGGTCGCGCCCGAGGTCGTCTATTTCGACGGGCTTGAAAAGGCTCTCGCCTCGGCGGCAGATTGCAAAAATAAGCTTTTCGCGTGCGAGTTCACAGGGCATTCGGACGGGGATATATCGGGGTTAAGCGGCTCAACCGCCGTCGTCATAGGCAGCGAGGGCGGCTTTGCGCAGGAGGAATTCGATATGGCGAGGAACGACTTCGGCTTTTCGGCGCTCTCCCTCGGCAGGCGTATACTGCGCGCCGAAACGGCGGCAATCGCTGCCTTGTCTGTAATAATGTTTTTGCTGGGGGAACTCAGATGAAAGCTGTCGTCTTTACTCTCGGCTGCAAGGTCAACGAGGTCGAAAGCGCCTCCATAATGTCCGCGCTCGAAGGCATGGGCTGGGAGGTGTCCGATAAGCTTTGCCCCGCAGATATATTCGTTTTAAACACGTGCGCCGTCACGCGCGAGGCAGAAAAAAAGAGCCGCCAGCTCATCGCCCGCGCCCGCAAATTCAGCCCGCAGGCGCCCATCTACGTGTGCGGCTGCGCTTCGCAGAAGAACGGCGAACAGTTTTCGGCGCGCGGCGTAAAATTTATATGCGGCGCCCGCGATAAAGAGCGCATACTGTCGGCGATAGGCTCCGACTTCGGCGGCGAGTGTCCGTCGTCGCTCCCCTATCCCAAACAGGTCAGAACGCGCGCGTTCATTAAAATTGAGGACGGCTGCAACAACTTCTGTTCGTACTGCGTAATTCCCTACCTCCGCGGCAGGGTGAGCTCCCGCCCCGTCGGCGATATCGTTGAAGAGGTCAAAAACACTGCGGCGGACGAGGTCGTGCTCACGGGCATAAACATTTCGGCGTACGGCACCGATGCGGGGACAAGTCTGCATGCGCTCATATGCGCGCTTGAACATGCCGAAAAGCGCATACGCCTTGGCTCGCTCGAATGCAATGTCATAGACGAAAATTTCCTCGCCGCCTGCAAAAATCTGCACGATTTTGCCCCGCAGTTTCACCTGTCCTTGCAGAGCGGTTCCAACGCCGTTTTAAAGGCGATGAACCGCCATTACACGCGCGAACAGTACCTTGAAAAGTGCGCGCTCATCTATAAATTTTTCCCCCAGGCGGCAATCACCACCGACATAATCGTCGGCTTCTGCGGCGAAACCGAAAGTGACTTTTCTCAAAGTTTATCCATAATAGACGCCGCGCGCTTCGCCCGCGTTCATGCGTTCGCATTCTCCCCGCGCGAGGGGACGGTCGCCTATTCGATGAAGGATATTCCCGCACCAATCAAGGACGAGCGCCTTCACGCCCTCTTAAAAAAGGCTGAGGAGGCGGAAAAGGTATTCATTTCAAGCCGCGTTGGCCTCGTGCGTTCGGTAATATTTGAAGATTTCGACGTCGAGTACACGGGCGGTTACACCCCCGAATATATCAAAGTTTACGTGCGCGGGCGCAAAACCGGCAGGGGCGACGTCAAAATTTTAACGCCTTTCCGCGACGGCGCGCTCGGCGAAATAATTTAATATAAGGAGAATTATATGTTAAGCGATGATTGTGTATTCTGCAAAATAATAAAGGGGCAAATCCCCTCGACCAAAGTTTACGAAGACGAAAAAATGCTCGTTTTCAAGGATATCGAGCCCAAGGCTAATGTGCACCTTCTGGCAGTGCCCAAGGATCACTTCAAACTGCTCTCCCAAATGGACGAAATCCGCGCGCAAACGCTCTCTTACATGCTCGCAAAAATTCCGCAAATCGCTGCGCAAAACGGCTGCGCAAACGGCTACCGACTGGTTATCAACCAGGGCGACGATGCGGGGCAAACTGTCTTTCACCTGCACATTCACATTCTCGGCGGCGAAAATCTGCCCTGGTGACGGCGTGCCGCGCCGCAACGTTGCCGTAGGCAACTCATAACTTTGCCGCAAGGCAAATCATAACGCGCGCAAGCGCTCATAACTTGCGCTTTTAGCGCAATTATAACTTACATTGCTTTTTGCGCACAATTTTTTTGAGGTCTATTATGGATTACACTATTAAAAGCAATATTCTTCAACTCACCGTCACCGACGAGGGCGGTTCCATGCGCTCGCTCATCTATCTCCCCACGGGCGAAGAGCGCCTGTGGCAGGGCGGCTCCGCGTGGGGTTCGAGGGACGTCGTCATCTTTCCCATAATCGGTCATGCGCAGCCATACACCGTCGGCGGGCAGACCTATACCCCCAAATCTCACGGCGTCGTGCGCTATTCAAAGCTCAACGTCACTGATATAGGCGAAAATTTTATCCAGTTTTCGCTTGAAGAGAATGAAGAAACGCTAAAAACTTATCCCTTTGCATTTTCCTTTATGTTGCGCTATGAACTGCGCGAAAACAGTATGAAGGTGACATACTTTGTGCAGTCAAAGGGCGGCAAAATGCCCTTCTATGTCGGCGGTCATCCCGGCTTAAAGGCGCCAGGCGGCGAGGCGATAATCGAAATTTCCGGCGGCGAAAACGCAACTGAATATCCCCTCGGCGAGGACTGTTCGCGCCCGCTCGAAATCAAGCGGCTCGTCGCAAACAAACAGCTCTTCAAGGAGTGCAAAACCTTGCAGCTCGGCGGCATAACGGGCGAAATCACGGCATCGGTCGCTGACGGGTTCAATTACACTTTCTATTCAAATTGCCCGCTCTGGGCATTCTGGTCAAATGAAAACGAGGGTGATTACGTCTGCATAGAGCCGTGGTGGGGCATAAACGATTTTCCCGCCGCCCCGCGCGAACTTTCGTTAAAGCCCTTCATCAACTTCGACGACGGCGCCGGTCAGGCATTTTCATACATGCTCACAATCACCAAGGACTAATCCTTACTTTCCTTACATAATTTTGATGTGATAGTGTGCTAATTTATATCAAATAATCTTGTAAAATAATATTTTCTTTAAAATTATTCAGGCGGGCGGAGCCATTCGGCTCCGCCCGCTGAATTTACAGTTATTTTTTTAGTAATGTATTTTTACCGATCGTGGTCATTTCCATATTGGTTTTTTTTCTGAATGCTTTTCTGTGGTATCCGTCTTGTCGTCGGTTTCATTATTATCTTTAAGCTTTCCCCGCAAATATAAAACTATATCTGTAACGAGCCTCCAACCAAAGAAAAGTAAATAGAACCATAAAAACATCCATGCTGCTTCCCTGTCTGTTTTTGTCTCTGAAACAGCAAAAAATATAATTGAAATAAACAGCGCAATTATTCCGATAACTCCCAGGATTATTATGCGCTTTTTAGTTTGCTCTTTGTTTAATTTTTTAAAACAAAGTGCAAACAACTCTATTATTAATGTTCCGAGTGCACCCATATTTTTCCTGTTATAAATTAATTCTTTTATATGCAAAAGGGACTTTGCGGCTATAAACAACAGCTATTTTTTTATAGACGCGCACGGTGTCTGTGCTTGTTTTGTCAATCTGAAAAACTCCTTCAAATCTGAAATTTTTTTCTCCTGATATCTTGTTCTTTTTCAGTAAAAATAACAGACGTGGACGTTGATTGAGGTCAAGCAACCATTTCTGGACCGCATTTTGGGTTAAAAAAAGTTCGGTATGTACAGAAAAATTGCTATCTAAAATATTGATTACTTCTGCCTTACCTCCATAAAATTTTTCCGCTGATATGCTCTCATCGGTAATTTTAAATTTTCGCAAAAATACTACATCGTTAAAGCCGTCGATGTCAGTAAAAAAATTTGCGGTTGGTCTCAACGTGCTTCTGTTCCAACTAAACTGTTTTACAAGGTATGTTATGGCTTCGCCGATTGTCGATCCAAACGTAAGATTATCTTTAACGTTTAAAATCAATTTTTGTTCATCACGATATTTCATCTGTTTTCCTTCATAAAAATTAATTTGCACTTATATAAGTGCAAATTAATTATAGCTATCTAATATAATAATGTCAAGTATTTTGTTCTTATATAGGTGCAATAATTGGCTTATTATGAATAGCGAGATTGAAAAAAGAGTAGGGAGCAATATAAGAATATTTCGCGAAAGGGCGGGGTTCACGCAGGACTATGTGGCGGCAAAGTTACAGCTTGCAGGCTGCGATATAACCCGTAGCGCGCTGGCTAAAATCGAGGTCGGGCAAAGGCACTTGTATCCGGATGAAGTAATTCTGCTCAAAAAAATTTTAAATGTGAGCTATGATGATATATTTAATCTTGATTAATTGGATTATGTGGCAAAATTAAAAAATCCCGAAAATTTTCGGGATTTTTATTTTTTAGGCTTTAATTGGCAATATGCCGCATAGTGTTTAACGGTAAATGTGTCGGGGGCAATTTTGTTCAGCAATTCAGTGTGTTCTTTCTCCCAAAGAGCAATTTCTTTTTCGGTAAGTGAAGCGCCTATGCCCCGGCATGATTTCATGCGCCCGTGCCAGTTTTCGCGCGTAAAGGGCACGTCTAATAAATACTCTTCAGAATATACCTTTTCAAAGTATTCGCAAATAATGCCGCTCACTTCTATCGGGTGCATTGTTTCGCCCTTGCCTGACCATTGCGGATTAAATTTCAGTACGAGCTTTTCGCTCTCTCCTGCAATTTTATCCTCGTAAGGCAGCCACGCCATGTAGAGTATAAGCAGATTTCCGTCGGGGTTAAGAATACGTTTAAGTTTCGGCGCCAGTTTTTCCTGGTCAAAGTACCAAAAACATTGACAGGCTGTAACCACGTCAAAGCTGCCGTCCGCAAAATCGATTTGTTCAGCTGCACACGCTTTAAAAGTGATATTCATATCGCCCGCAAGCAGTTTCGCCATTTCAATCTGCTCGGGCGAAATGTCGACGCCCGTCCAGTTTGCGCCATACTTATACATGTTGCGCGGCAGAACTCCCGTGCCCGTGCCTAAATCAAGCACATTTTGTCCTTTGAGGCACAGCCCGCGCCGTGTAATTTTATCGTAAAATATTTGGGGATAAATGTCGCGGTATTTGGCGTAAATGGCAGAAGTTCTGCCCCAGTCAAATTGCTTTCCGCCGTCAATTTTTTTGTTTTTCATCATATTTATTTTAACACAAAAGTCGCATTAATGCAATACAAGTGCGTAAAATATAGTATGCTTACATTCCTTACATGCATTACGTTGTTTATTGATTAATATAATTACAGGTTTCAGATATAATTCAAACGCCCCGACGGCTCAGCCGTCGGGGCGTTATCATTAATTTTTAACCGCAATTTTCCTTGCGGAATTTATTGAATGAATTATTCCTTGCCTGCCGCAAGCTTCTTGTATTCTTCAAGGCGTTCCTTTGCGCTCTCTTCGGTCTTTTTGAAGAGGTCGGCTGCAACGTCAGCGCCCTGGGTCTTGACGAGGGAGGAGTACCTCGTTTCGCCCGCAAGGAAGGACTGATAGTTGTCGTAGTTGGGTTCCTTGCTGTCGAGCGTGAATACTTCGCCTTCGGGGTTGTACCTGTAAAGCTGCCAGTAACCGCAGTCAACCGCCGCCTTTTCTTCAAGCTGGCTCTTGGTCATGTTGATGCCGTGGTTGATGCAAGGCGCATAGCAGATGATAAGCGAAGGTCCGTGGTAAGCTTCGGCTTCGGATATAGCCTTTAAGAACTGTGCGGGGTTGGAGCCCATAGCGCACTGTGCAACGTAAACGTAGCCGTAAGACTTAGCTATAAGACCCAGATCCTTCTTCTTAACCCTCTTGCCGGCAGAAGCGAACTTTGCAACCGCGCCGATGTTGGTCGACTTGGAAGCCTGACCGCCGGTGTTGGAGTAAACTTCGGTGTCGAGGACGAGGATGTTTACGTCTTCGCCGGAGGCGATAACGTGGTCAAGTCCGCCGTAACCGATGTCGTATGCCCAGCCGTCGCCGCCGAAAATCCAGATAGACTTCTTGGCGAGGCAGTCCTTCGCGTCGAGAATTTCTTTTACAAGCTGTTTGCAAGCGGCGTCACACTTGGTGCAGCCTTCAAGGGCCTTGACAAGCTCGGCAGAAGCCTTCTTGCTCGCTTCCCTGTCGCCAAATGCGGCAATCCAGTTTTCGCACGCGGGCTTGCAGGTTTCGGAAATTTCGGCGAGCTTTTCAATTTTGCTCTTGACGGCGTTTCTTCTCGTTTCATATGCGAGCCCGATGCCGTAGCCGAATTCGGCGTTGTCTTCAAAGAGGGAGTTAGCCCATGCGGGACCGCGTCCTTCCTTGTTCTTGGTGTAAGGGCATGTAGGGGAGGAGCCGCCGTAAATCGACGAGCAGCCCGTTGCGTTGGCGATGATCATGTCTTCGCCGAACAGCTGTGTGATGACCTTTACATAAGGCGTTTCGCCGCAGCCTGCACATGCGCCCGAGAACTCGAAGAGGGGAGTGCAGAACTGGCAGCCCTTGACGGTCTCTTTCTTGAATTTGGAGGTGTCGACTGCGGGCAGGTCGACTGCGTATTCCCAGTTCTTGTCTTCGCCGTTTTCAAGCGCCTCTGCAAGGGGAACCATCTTGATTGCGCCGCCGTCCTTTACGGGGCAAACGGTTGCGCAAACGCCGCAACCCATGCAGTCGAGGGGTGAAACCTGCATCTTGTATTCATATCCGGGCAGACCGATGGCCTTTTTAAGCTGCATTGTAGCGGGCTTTTCGGCGCCTTCTTTAACGAGGGCGGGTCTCAGGCAGGCGTGAGGGCATACGAACGAGCAGGTGCCGCACTGAATGCACTTGTCCTGAATGATCTGGGGAACGAGAACGGCAACGCCGCGCTTTTCAAACTTGGTCGTGCCCGTGGGAACGTGACCGTCCGCATTGAACTGCGAGGACTTCAACTTGTCGCCCTGCAAATAGAGTATGGGTTTGATAATTTCCTGATAGTAAGGGTCTGCGTGACCTTCAACCATAGCCGCGCCCGTGGTGGCGTTTGCCCACGAAGCGGGAACGTCGATCTTGATGAGGTTGTCGCCCGCAGCCGAGTCGATAGCGTCGTAGTTCATCTGAACAACGGCGTCGCCCTTTCTGCCGAACGATTTCTTAGCCATGTACTTCATGTACTCGATAGCCTTGTCGTAGGGCATGATCTGGGGATTTACGCGGAAGAATGCCGACTGCAAAATGGTGTTGGTTCTGCCTTTAAGTCCCAGCTTGCCGGCGATGTGAATTGCGTCTATTACGTAAAGGTTGATGTGCTTATTTGCTATGTCCTGCTTGACCTTTGCAGGTAGGAATTCTTCAAGCTTTTCAACCGTGGTTGCGTCGGTGTTGATGAGGAACGTGCCGCCTTCCTTGATGTCGCTCGTCATGTCGTAACGGGTGATGTACGAGGGGTTGGAGCACTGAACGAAGTCGGCAGAGTCGATAAGATATTCGCTCTGAATGGGCGTGTCGCCGAAACGGAGGTGGGAAACGGTTATGCCGCCCGACTTTTTGGAGTCATAGAAGAAGTACGCCTGGGCGTGCTTGTCCGTATGGTCGCCTATAATCTTGATGGAGTTCTTGTTTGCGCCTACGGTGCCGTCCGAGCCGAGACCGTAGAACTTGCACGAGGTCGAGCCTGCGGGCGCCGCGTCGAACTTTTCGGAGAAGTCCAAAGAGCTGTTGGTTACGTCCTCGTAAATACCTATGGTGAAGTGGTTCTTGGGCTCCTTCTGTTCGAGGTTCTTGTATACTGCAAGCACCATCGAGGGGGTGAATTCCTTTGAGCCGAGACCATATCTGCCGCCTACGACCTTTATGCCGCCCACGCCCTTTTCAAGCAGCGACGAGCATACGTCGAGGTAGAGGGGTTCGCCGAGCGAACCGGGTTCCTTGGTTCTGTCGAGAACGGCAATCTTCTTTGCCGTCTTGGGGATAGCTGCAACAAAAGCGTCTGCAACGAAGGGGCGGTAGAGTCTTACTTTGATAAGACCATACTTCTTGCCCATCGTGTTGAGCTTGTTTATGGACTCTTCAATGGTTTCGCAGGCGGAACCCATGCACACGATAACTTCGGTTGCGTCGGGGGCGCCTACATAGTCGAAGAGGTGATATTTTCTGCCGCATTTTGCGGAAACGACGTCCATCATCTTCTGAACGATAGCGGGCGCGGCAAGGTAATAGCTGTTCGCCGTTTCTCTGTTCTGGAAGTAGGTGTCGCCGTTCTGTGCGGTGCCCTTCTGAATGGGGTGCTCGGGGTTTAAAGAGCGGCTCTTGAAATCCGCAATGTCGGCTGCAAGACCAACTTCGTCGCAGATGGCGCGGATTTCCGCATAGTCGTCAGCCTCGTCCCATACGTCGATTTTTGCAACTTCGTGCGAGGTGCGGAAACCGTCGAAGAAGTTGATGAAGGGAACCTTTGATTTAAGGGTAGAAAGGTGAGCAACCAAAGCGAGATCCATAACTTCCTGAACGGAGGAATCGCAAAGCATTGCAAAGCCCGTCTGGCGGCAAGCCATAACGTCGGCATGGTCGCCGAAAATGTTCAGCGAATGTGCGGCAAGCGCGCGCGCCGAAACGTGCATGACCATGGGCAGCAACTCGCCCGAAATTTTATACATGTTGGGGATCATCAAAAGAAGACCCTGCGAAGCGGTGTAAGTGGTGGTAAGCGCGCCTGCCGAAAGCGAGCCGTGAACGGCGCCCGCGGCGCCGCCTTCGGACTGCATTTCAGCAATCTTAACTTTCTGTCCCCACATGTTGGTTCTGCCACCCGTTGCCCATTCGTCCGCAATCTCCGCCATAGGCGAGGAGGGAGTGATGGGGTAAATTGCGGCTACTTCCGAAAAAGCATACGCAACGTGGCTGGCGGCGGTATTGCCGTCGATAGTCAGTTTTTTCATCAAGAAACCTCCGATAATATATAGTTAAATATTTTTCCGATAATGTTGCAAAATACAGCGGAGCTTTACGCAGAATGCGCGCATGTAAGGCGCGCTCGGGGCGCACCTTTCCCTTACCGCAATATTTTACATAACAATTATAAAACACTAACTGTTAATTGTCAACACTCATTCGCAAAAAATTACATATTAAATTATCGGTTTTTATTATAAATAAATGTGCCTTGAAAATCCGCCTCCCCAAACACATTCAGATAGGTGTTTCCGAAAAGCGCATTTGCTTATTATCTGTCATTTTAAGCGGTTATCTGTCATTTCAACTAAGCGCAGCTCAGCCCCGCCCGCCCTGTCATTTCGACCGAGCGACAGCGAGCGGAGAAATCTATCAGTAAAGCAAGAAATAAGGTGAGATTTCTCCATGCGTTCGTTTTGCTCACTTGGTCGAAATGACAGATAATAAATAGCACGTTTTCGGTAACACTCTATATTTATTTGCCCCTATTGACAATAGCGGCAGCGCGGTGGTACAATAGATATATATCAAGCAGAATTCCATTAATATTTTTTTGTTGCTGTAATTATTATCAAAGCTTAATTGCCATAGAAAGGGGACTCATGTTTATAAAAAAGTGGTATGTTATGGTTATAATTATGCTGAATATATTGTATCAGACGGCGAGCGTGAGCTGCTATGTATGGATTTGACGGTTCCGTTGCCAAATAATCAGGAACCTGCACAAGGCATGACAATAGGCAAAATATTTATCTTTTCATTTAATGAAATTGAATGTAAAAAGACAAATAAAGAAAAATCATATTTAATTATTAAAGATAAAAGTTCTCATTTTAAATATATTTTGCGGGGGCAGATAGTAGATACGGCAAAATCAATAGTAAAAGTATTTGGGTTTGAAATTAGTTTAGAGACTTGTTTCTCAAACGGCTTACCTGAATTATATAGAAAGGGAGATTATATAACATTTGTAGCAGACAGGCTTGATTGCGGTATTGAAAAATATCTGTATTTGATTTTATAGATTAAAATTAATTTTCATTATACTCCACGCAGTCGATGAAATATATTGTGTAATGAATTTATTGCAAACTTTTTAACGGTCATACGGTATGAAAAAAATTACTGCTGAAATTGCCGATAATTACGTTCGGTATGGCATTAAGTCGAAAAACTTTACAAGAAAAAAGTGCTTTTCTTTTGTGACTATTTTTATAGTTCTCGGGGCGTTCGCCATACTGCTTTACAATAAAATTCCCATGATATGCGTCGCGTCGGCGTGTATCGCTCTCGATGTGGTCGTTTCGCTTATATGTTATTTAAAATGGAGCGCAACCTCGTTGTTGGTGTTGCAAGCCGCGCATTTGCTGGCTTTTGCCGTAATAACCGATGCGATTTACTTTGCAATGTATCAGGCGGCGGGGCTGTTCGTCCTGCAAGATTTTATTGTGGCAATGTCGCTGCAAGCTGCGTTTGTTCTGCCGATATCGGCTTTTACGGTATTTCATGCCGCAACGTTCAAAGAAACGTTCAATGAGAAGAAATCTTCTGCATTATATAAAATCTGTGGCGTTGTAGGAGGGACGGCATATGCCGTAACTTCTGTACTCTGCAAGATATTTCTAACTGACGTATCTGCATCGGTTGTATTATCGATATTAAGTGTATTGATGAATATACTTGTATATCTGCTGATTTTTGTTATAGTGAATGTAATTTACAGAATATATCTTTTAAAAAAATTCAATTTGTCGTTCGATGTGCAATAATTGCCGACAGACTTGCCGCGGGGCGCGAACGCGCCACGCGGCTTTTATAAAGCACCAAAACTATAAAACGCAAAATTATAAAGCACAAAAATTATAAAACACCAAAATTATAAAGCACCAAAATTATAATGTGCCAAAATTATAAAACGCAAAATTATAGAGCCCGGAATCCGGCGGGTGAAAAATCAACTGATGCAAAATTTTATTTTCATTTCACATTTTAACTTACGTAAATTGTTGTTAAAAGCGCGGTAATTTGCTATAATTTTTTTGATTAAATATAAAGGAATATAAAATGTCGCAACTTCAAACTGCGGAAAATACCCCGCCCCAAGAGGATTTTACCGCGCTTTCCTTCAACAACGTAAAATATTCGTATGCCGACAACCAGTCGCCCGCCGTCAACGGGGTGACTTTTTCGGTTAAAAAGGGTGAATTCGTTTCGGTTATCGGTCACAACGGCTCTGGCAAGTCCACGCTCGCCCGCCTCGCCTGCGGACTGCTCGAAGCCGACGAGGGCGAAATCAACGTCCTCGGGCTCGACCTTTCCGACCGCAAAAATATCTTTGAAGCCCGCCGCCACACGGGCATAGTCTTTCAGAATCCCGACAACCAGATGGTCGCCTCGATTGTAGAGGACGACATCGCTTTCGGGCCCGAAAACCTCGGCGTAGAGCGCGAGGAGATAGGCAGGCGCATAGAGTGGGCGCTCGATGCTGTCGGCATGACGCAGTTCCGCCATTCCACGCCCACAAGGCTTTCGGGCGGGCAAAAACAGCGCATAGCCGTCGCGGGCGTGCTGGCAATCCGCCCCGACATTCTCATCCTCGACGAATCTACCGCCATGCTCGACCCCCGCGGCAGGCGCGAGGTAATAGAAGTCGTCCGCCGCCTCAACAAAGAGGACGGCATGACAATTCTGCTCATAACCCATTTCATGGAGGAGGCGCTTTTAGCCGACCGCACGATAGTCATGAACAGGGGCGAAATAGTAATGCAGGGCGAGCCGCAGAAAATTTTCGAAAACGGCGAAGCGCTGTTGACTTACAACCTCACTCTGCCCGAGATAACGCAGATAGCCGACCGCCTTCGCAGCGGCGGAATAGATACTCCGCCCTGCCTGCATCCCGAAGAGCTCGCGCGCAGCATCGCGCAGTGCGCTTCGGACAGGGGGCTTACAAGTTTAACCTCGCCCCGACTGTCCGCGGACAGCGGCGAAAAGCGCGGCGCGTGGGATATAGACATAAAAAATCTCATCTACACATACTCTGCAAAATCGCCCTTCTCCGCCAGGGCGCTGGACGGCGTCAACCTGCACATAGGCGACGGCGAATTCTTCGGCATAATAGGTCACACGGGCAGCGGCAAATCGACGCTCATACAGCATTTGAACGCCCTCATAAAGCTGCCCCAGGCAAACAAAAAGTACAAGCCCAAAAAGCTCAAAAAGGGACAAACACCCCCGACTATGCCCGAACTAACCGTGGGCGACTATAACCTCGCGGACAAAAAATGCAACTTTTTGTCCCTGCGCGCCGACGTGGGCATGGTGTTCCAGTACCCCGAATATCAGCTCTTCGCCGAAAGCGTGTTCGAGGACGTCGCCTTCGGGCTAAAAAACTTCTTTAAAGACCTGTCGGAAGATGAGGTCAAGGAGCGCGTCAATTCGGCGCTCGCCGCCGTCGGGCTCGACCCCGCAGAGGTGGGCGATAAGTCGCCCTTCGACCTCTCTGGCGGGCAGAAAAGGCGCGTCGCAATAGCGGGAGTAATAGTAACCCGCCCCAAAATTCTCGTCCTCGACGAGCCTGCTGCCGGGCTTGACCCGCTCGGCAAAAAGGAGATAATGGAGCTTTTGCACAAGCTCCACGCCGAGTGGTGCCGCACGGTCATAATCGTCTCGCACGACATGGACGAAATCGCCTGCAACTGCACGCGCGCGTGCGTCGTCTCGGACGGCAAAATTTTCGACTGCGCCGCCCCGCACGAACTCTTCGCGCGCTACGACGAGCTTATATCCCTCGGTCTCGACGTGCCCCTCACGGCTAAAATTTGCCGCGAGCTTAAAAAATACTGCATCGACATAGACTGCGATTTCACGCCCGAAAGCTTCGCCGATGCCGTAATATGCCTGTTCGAAGGGGGTGAAAGCCGTGCTTAACGACGTAACTTTCGGTCAGTACTATCCTGCGCAGTCTTTCGCGCACAAGCTCGACCCCCGCCTCAAACTTCTTTTTTTGATCGCATATATAGTTGCGCTCTTCGTGGCGCGCACCTTCTATGGGCTCGCCCTCTGCGCGGTGTTTATAATAGCCGCTACTTTCATTTCAAAGGTGCCGTTCGGTTCGGTTCTGCGCTCGGTAAAGGGTATACTTTTTCTGCTCGTGTTCACCGCGCTGCTCAACCTGTTCATGCACAGCGGCGAACATCTGCTCGTCGAGTGGGGCATCATTCACATATACCTCGAAGGCGTGCTCTTCGCCCTGTTCTTAATGTTCAGGCTGATTTTCCTCGTGCTCGGTTCAGCGCTCTTAACGCTCACCACCACGCCTGTCAGCCTTACGGACGGTCTCGAAAGCCTGTTAAAGCCCTTGAAGTATATAAAATTCCCCGTCCACGCGCTGGCGCTCATAATGTCCATCGCGCTGCGCTTCATTCCCACCCTCATGGACGAAACCAACCGCATAATCGCGGCGCAGAAGGCGAGGGGGGCGGACTTCGAATCGGGCAGCCTCGTAAAGAGGGTCAAGGCGATAATTCCCATTCTCATTCCCCTTTTGATAAGCGCTTTCCGCCGCGCGGAGGAACTGGGCGACGCTATGGACGCGCGCTGCTACACCAATTCCCCCAACCGCACGAAGTATAAAAAGCTGACCTTTACGTGGCGCGATCTCGTCGCTGCGCTCATCGGCGGCGCGCTCATCGCGGGCGTGGTGTTGTTCAACATATATGCCTACGACATATTCCCCGCGGCATATCCCTATGTGGTGATACTATGAGGTACGCTTTAAAAGTCGCATACGACGGCACGGATTTCTGCGGCTGGCAGGTTCAGCCCAACGGCTATTCCGTCCAGCAGGCGCTGTCCGACGCGGCAAAATCCGCCTTTGGCGAGGACGTAATTTTCACCGCGAGCGGTCGCACCGACAGCGGCGTTCACGCCCTCGGTCAGGTCTGCCACGCCGATATCCGCACGGATATCCCCCCGCAAAGGCTGGCGGACGCGCTCAACTGCCATCTCCCGCAGTCGGTTTCGGTTCTCGCTTCGGCGGCTGCGCCCGAAGGGTTCGACGCTAACCGCTCGGCAAAGAAAAAAACTTACGTATACAATCTCTATTTTGCACCCCGCCGCAACCCCTTAAAGGACAGGTATTCGCAGCATATAAGGGGGGCAACAGATATTTCTGCCCTCAATGCGGCGGCGCAGCTTTTTGTCGGAGAGCACGATTTCAAGGCGTACTGCGCTTCGCGCTCACAGGTTAAAACCACCGTCCGTACCGTCTTTTCCGCATATGCGGAGGAAAGGGGGGAGGATGTAAAAATCACCGTTTGCGGCGGCGGGTTTCTCTACAATATGGTGCGCACCATGGCGGGAACCATGCTCGGCTGCGCCTCGGGCGCTCTCTCGCGCGACGACATAATAAATTCCCTGTCGACGGGCAGCCGCAACCTTGTCGGCAAAACAATGCCCGCGCGCGGGCTTGTGCTGATGGATGTAGATTACGGCTTCGACCTCTTCGGGGAACATTTGTAATTTTGTTGCAAAAGTCAAATATACACGCCTGTATAGTTTAATTAATCTTTATATTATGCTATGGACGGCGAAGATTGTCATAATTTTACATAATTTTCACAGAGTTGTTTCACGCTTTCTATAATTATTATTTAAAATAATAATGTTTAAAAAGGGATAAGAGAGCTTTATATGGAATTTTTTGAACTGTTGTATTATTCTTTGTCGTTTTACGATATTTTCAGTCCAGCCAACAATTCGGATCCGTTCACGGTGCTTTGGGTGAGCATGATAGTTGCCGGCGTGCTGTTTGTCGCCGTCTATGTCTTGCAGGCAATAGCGCTTTGGACTATTTCGGGCAGGGAGGGCTGCAAACACAGGTGGATGGCGTTCATCCCCTTTTTGAATACCTATTATATCGGCGTGCTGTCCGATAAAAACAGGTTTTACAACATGTCCTCCAAGGCGCTTTCGCTTGCGCTCGCAATCGTCGAATTGCTGCTCGTCGCAGGATATATAGTGTACTATGCGGTGGCGGGCATAATTTACGCGGGCGGACTTTATGAAATTCAGACGCAGACGGTTACCATTATGGGACAGACCCAGACGATAGCCGTCGGCTACGTCTCGTCGTCCCGCATAGCGGGCACTTGGTTCGCGTGGGTGTTCGACTATCTCGAAGGCTACGTTTTGGTGTGGATAAACCTCGCATATATATTGCTTAACGTGTTCGTCGTAATATCCTTTTTCCAGACTTACGCCTGCCGCAGATACGTGCTCATGTCGTTTGCATCCGTCCTGTTCCCCGTAAAGGGCGTGCTCATGTTTGCCGTGCGCAACAATAAGGGCATGAACTACCGCGACTATGTGCGCGGAGAACAGCGCAGAAGATACGAAATGTATCAGCAATACACAAGTCAGAACGGCGGTAACCCTTACGGCGGCTATAATCCTTACGGCAGTCGCCCCGGCACGTCTTCGGGCGATCCTTATCAGTCTCCCCGTTCCGGCGATTCCGCGCCCGATCCTTTCGACGGGCTGGGTTCATCGGGTAATTCGCAGGGGACGGCTTCGTCATCGGACGACGATCCCTTCGACGAGTTCAAAAAATAACTTCATCGCATACCAAACGGCGCAAAAATGCGCCGTTTTTTGTTGCTTTGCAACGTAAAATATGCTATAATCGGGTATAAGCTCAGGTTATACATAAGTCAGTATACCTGTGCGCGGGTATAATTATGTCAGAAAATTGCATTGCGGCAATATCCACCGCCCCCGCAACGGGCGGCGTGGCTATAATAAGAATAAGCGGCAGCGGAGCGCTGTCGGTCGCGGAAAAAATATTCGTCCCCGTGCGCGCGGTGCGCGTCGCCGACTTCGCACCCAATTACATGTATCCGGGCAAAATTCTATGCCGCGGCTTTGCCGATTTCGGGCTGTGCGTATATTTCAAGGCGCCCCATTCGTTCACGGGCGAGGACGTCGTCGAACTGCACTGCCACGGCGGCGTGCAGATCGCCCGCGCCGTGCTCAAAGCGACCCTCGAAAACGGCGCGCGTATGGCTGAAAACGGCGAGTTCACCAAGCGCGCATTTCTCAACGGCAAACTTTCGCTCGCCTCCGCCGAGGGAATGGCGGACATGATAAACGCGTCCTCGCTCGCAGAGGTGCGCGCGGGGGCAATGCTCTACGCCGAAAAGCTGACAAATCAGGTCAAAAAACTGCAATCATCCCTCAAAGATATTTTAGCAGGCATCGCCGCCGACATCGACTATCCCGAAGAGGACGTCGCCGCCACCCGTCTGCCCGACGTGCGCGGGAGCATAAGCGATATAGACGGGGCTGTCTGCCGCATGATAAATTCTTACGGCATAGGCAAAAAAATAAAAAACGGCGTAACGTGCGCGCTGTGCGGCGCGCCCAACGTCGGCAAATCCTCCCTTTTAAACGCCCTTTTGGGCTACGACAAGGCGATAGTTTCGCCCCGCGCGGGCACCACGCGCGACGCGGTGGAGGGAAGCATTGAAATAGACGGCATAACGTATAACCTCGTCGATACCGCGGGCATACGCGAAAAGGCTGACGAAATCGAGGAGATAGGCATCTCGATAGCCAAAAAGGTAATGCAGTCGGCGGACGTAATCGTCTACGTGTGCGAAGGCGCTTATGTGCCCCTCGAAGGTGTGGACGAGGACGACGAAAGGCTTATCAAAGTTTTCAATAAGTGCGACATATCCCCCGCCGCATCGCCTGAATTCGACGTGATGATTTCAGCCAGGACGGGCGAAAATATAGATAAATTGAAACAGCTCATGGCCAGGAAGGCGGTGGGAGGGGCGTCATCGGACGGTGCGTTCATAATCGAAGAGCGCCATCGCGAAGCCCTCGTCCGCGCAGATCAAAGTCTTAAAAGCGCGATAGCCGCCGTCGGCGTCTATCCGCTCGACATAATTTCGCTCGACATTTCGGCGGCGTGGAGCGCCCTCGGCGAAATCACCGGCGAAACCGCCAACGAGCAGATAATAGATACCGTATTCAAAAAATTCTGCGTCGGCAAATGAGCGGCGCATAAAAGCTATGACAGGCAAAGTGCGCCATGCCTGCTTGCCCGCAAGGAGTTATTTTCATGGTCAATATCGAACTTTACAGGGTGTTCTATACCGTTGCAAAGTGCGGCAGCCTGACTAAGGCGGCGGACGAGCTGTTCATATCACAGCCCGCCGTGTCGCAGGCGATAAAACAGCTCGAAAGTCAGCTCGGAACCTCCCTTTTCAACCGCACTCACAGGGGAATGGAACTGTCCGTTCAGGGCGGCAAGCTCATCTTCAAACAGGTGGAGGAGGCGCTCGCCCTGCTCGACGCGGCTGAAAATAAGCTTATAGAACTTAAAACCACGGCGTCCGGCACGATAAGGGTGGGCGCTACCGACTCGATTTTTTCATATATTCTTGCCGATAAAATTGTTGAGTTCAACGAAAAATATCCCGCCGTGCGCTTCGAGCTTATCACGGGCACCACGCCAGAAACGCTCATGCAGCTAAAAGAGAATAAGTGCGACATAGGTTTCATAAATCTTCCCGTAGAAGATAAAGACGTAAATTTTACGGGTACCGTATATCACTTGTCGGATATCTTTGTCGCTTCGTCAAAAAAATATGCTGCATTGCAGGACAGGCAGGTCAACCTCAAAGATTTGCAGGAATATCCCCTCCTGATGATAGAGGCAAACACAGTCGCCCGCCGCGCTTTCGCGTCGTTCACACAGTCGCTCGGCATAAACCTTTCGCCCGATATCGAGGTTGCAAACTGGGATTTAATGTTAAAATTCGCCCGCTGCGGCATGGGTATAGGCTGCCTGCCCCGCGAGTACGCAAAAAAAGAGCTTGAAAGCGGCGAGCTTTTTGAAGTCGACATCAATCCCCGTCTGCCCGTGCGCGGCGTGGGGATGGCTCTTCCCAAAAACGTGCCCGTGCCTTTTGCCCTCCGCGAATTCATAGGATTATTCAATTAATTGATTTTTTCCAAATAAAAAACACATTCGCCGCACAATATGCTGCGGCGAATGTGTTTGTAAAAATGCTTTACTGCATAAAAATCAGGTATATAAAGTAAGCGCAGTATGCGCCCAGCATTATAATTCCCGTCGCGCGTCCGATGCTCTTTTTGCTCAGGCAGGGCACCCATAATATTACGCCCGCGGCAAGCGCTATCGCCGCATCGATAAGAAATTTCTTTTCAAACGGCACGGGCGTTATCACCGATGACAGCCCGACTATAAACAGTATGTTGAAGATGTTGCTGCCCACAATGTTGCCTATCGCAATGTCGGCATTCTTCTTTATGGCGGCAGTGACCGAGGTGAAAAGTTCGGGCAGCGACGTGCCGAGGGCTACTACGGTCAGTCCTATAAATCTGTCGGTCACGCCCATCTTTTCTGCAAGGTATGTCGCCGAGTCCACGGCAAAGTTGCTGCCGAAAACTATCATCAGCAATCCGAGCACCGTATACCCGAGCGACAGCCAGATGGTTTTCTTCTTTTGCTCTTTTTCATCCGCAGGCTTGTCCGCGGCGGTTCCGTCGTATGCGCCCGTCGCTTGTCCGTCGGGCGCCGTCATGGGCTGCGCGCCGTCCGCGGCGAAATTTACCGTCGCCGGCATACTCTGCGCCGTCGCGCTTTCAAGCGCCGCCGCAAGCTCGCGCTTGTTTATGCGTTTGCGCGCTATTACGAACAGGTATGCGAGGTACAGTACGAATATTACGAGAAAAATTATACCGTCATAAACGTTTATCGTACCGTCAATTCCGAGTACGAATAAAATTATCGTTGCGGCGAGCATTACGGGAATATCCACATAGCTCGTGTCCTTGCCCACGGCAAGCCTCGTTATCGCGGCGGATATGCCGAGGATAATGAGTATGTTGAGTATGTTGCTGCCCACAATGTTGCCTATCGTTATAGAGGCGTTGCCCTCTAACGCGGCGCTTATCGAAACTGCCGCCTCGGGCGCGCTCGTGCCCATGGCGACGATAGTAAGCCCTATGATGATCTGCGGAATTTTGAGCTTGGCCGCAACTTCGCTCGCGCCGTCGACAAAAAAATCTGCCCCTTTCGCAAGCAGGAAAAAGCTCACGGCGAGCAGGGCAATGTTGTCTAAAATTTCCATCGTCTACCTCATTGTAAAAAACTGTCTTAATTATAACACATGGGCATGTTTGCATGCAACAGATTTTGCTAAATATAAACAAAATAATTTAAATAATTACTTTATATGTCGTTTATAGAGGAGAGCTAACATCTTAAAAGTTATGGAACTGCAAAAAAGATATTATACCGACGAAGTTCACGACGACTTCGCAGAAACCCATATAGAGGCAAAGCCGCTGACAAAGGACTTTAAATATCACAGCATGAACCCGCTTATTGTGCTGCGGCGTTTCGTCATATACCGCCTTATCGCCACGCCCGTGGTGTTTTTATGGATGAGGGTGTTCAGGGGGATAAAGTACGTCAATAAAAAATGCACCAAGGGGTACAAAAAGCAAGGCTGTTTTATTTACGGCAACCATACGGGGTTTGTAACCGACGCGTTCAATCCCACGGTGCTCGCCTTTCCCTGTGCCGCAAAAGTAGTGGTAAGCGAAGATTCCACGTCCATAAAGGGGCTGCGTTGGCTGCTTGTCGATGCGGGCGCGTTGCCCATTCCTTCCGATATACATCTCATGTCTGCATTTAACGGAGAAATCGAGCGCGCGATATCAAAAAGCAATTGGGTGGCAATCTATCCCGAAGCTCACATATGGCCGTACTATACGGGCGTTCGCAGTTTTCCCGCGGTTTCGTTCCGCTATCCCGTGCGGCTGGGCGTCCCCGTGTTTTCGTACACCGTCACCTTTTCAAAGGGCAAAATTTTTAAACTTCCCAAAATTACCGTGTATGTCGACGGCCCCTTTCTGCCCGACAAGTCGCTGCCCTTAAAGCAGGCTCAGCAAAAACTGCGCGACGAGGTTTACGCCGCCATGAAGGCGCGCGCCGATGAATTTTCTACTTATAAGTACAAATATGATTATATCTACCGTCCATAGGACGAAAAATAAAAAAGCAGGCAAGAGCCTGCTTTTTTATTAATGAATTGAAGGCGTTACAGACGCCTTCAATTCAGGCGCCAAGGGTGCAATTCATTAAAAAAAGCGGGGTACATCCCGCTTTTTTTTACAATATATCGCCCAATACGTCGGTCATGTCGTAAAGTCCCGCAGACTTGCCGGCAATCCACTTTGCGGCTTTTATCGCGCCCGCGGCGAAAACTTTCTTCGAGCGGGCGGAGTGGGACAGGGTGACAATTTCGTCCTCGCCCGCAAACATAACTTCGTGTTCGCCCACTATCGTGCCGCCGCGCACGGCGTGAATGCCTATTTCGTTGCCGCGCTTGCCCACAATGCCGCTTCGCCCTTCAACGTAGGGGCGCTTTTCAGCCAGCACTTCGTTCATGCCGTCGGCGAGCATTAGCGCCGTTCCGCTTGGCGCGTCGACCTTCTGGTTGTGGTGGCGCTCAATAATTTCAATGTCAAAATTTTCTCCCAGCACTGCGGCGGCTTTTTTTGCAAGCGCCACAAGCAGGTTTACCCCCAGCGAAAAGTTCGCCGTCTTGAACACCGCCACGCTCTTTGACGCCTCGTTTATGCTTTCAAGCTGTTCCGCCGCATACCCCGTCGATGCGAGCACGGCGGGTACATTGTTTTTCGCCGCGTATTCCAGCTCGCCTGCAAGGGCGGCGGGGGAGGAGAAGTCTATTATAACGTCAACCTTTTCTTTAACCTGCGAAAAATGAGTGTAAACGGGCACTTTGCAGCCCTCGGGCGCATGAATGTCCACGCCGCAAACTATGCGCGCGTCCCCGTCGTCCTTCAAAAGGTCGGCAATGTTGCCGCCCATCTTTCCGCCTATTCCGCAAAGCAATATGTTCAGCATAACTTAATCCCCGCGCTTTTAATGCATTTTTTCATGAGTTTTTTGTGCTCTTCTTCAAGTTCGGTCAGCGGTGCGCGCGGCTTGCCGGCGTTTAAACCTATCATATTGCAGCCCGCCTTGACGGGAATGGGATTTACCTCTACGAAGCACGCGTCGATGAGCGGCAGAATTTTTTCGTGAATTCTGTTGGCCTTTTCAAGCTTGCATTTCTGCATGGCTGTGGCAATCTCCTTAATCTGCTTGGGCGCAATGTTCGAAGCTACCGAAATGAGCGCCGTGCCGCCTATCGCCATGATGGGTATGTTCAGGTTGTCGTCGCCCGAATACAAATCCATCCTCGGGCGTATGCGCCTCATGGTTTCGCAAATCTGCTCCATGTTTCCGCACGCCTCTTTAATGCCCGCCATGTTGGGTATGTACGAAAGTTCTTCCGCCGTCGCGGGCAGAATGTTTACGCCCGTCCTCGGGGGAACATTATAGGCAATCACGGGCAGGCTGGTCGCCTCGCATATGGCTTTGTAGTATTCGGCTATGCCCTTCTGAGTGCACTTGTTGTAGTAGGGGGTGACGGCGAGCACGCCGTCGGCGCCCAGTTCCTCCGCGCGCTTTGTCGCGGCAACGGCTTTCGCCGTGCTGTTGCTGCCCGTGCCGAAGATAAGTTTAGCCCTTCCCGCAACGCGCTCCTTTGCAAACTTCATTACGGCAACCTTTTCGTCCTCGGTCATGGTGGCGGGTTCGCCCGTCGTGCCCAGCACGACCAATGCGTCTGTGCCGTTTTCAATCTGGTACTCAATCATTTCGCCGAAAGAATCGAAGTTGACGCCGCCGTCGTCATAAAACGGCGTTATCATTGCGGTAGCCGAACCGCTGATAAAATTTTTCATAATAACTCCTTGATGAAATCGGGCGATCCGGCGCGGCGGGCGGTTTTGCCCCCGCCGCGCCGGATCACATTTGGCAGATTAATCGAAATATCCTTTCGCCGCCAGCAATTCGGCGAGGAGCACTGCTCCGCCCGCCGCGCCGCGCAGCGTGTTGTGCGAAAAGCCTATAAATTTATAGTCGAAAAGGTTATCCTCTCTCAGCCTGCCCGCGCATACGGCCATGCCGTTTTCGGTCATTCTGTCAAGTTTAGGCTGCGGTCTGTCGTTCTCTTCAAAGTAGTGAATGAACTGTGCGGGGGCGGAGGGCAGTTTAAGCGCCTGCGGCTCGCCGGAAAAATCCTTCCACGCCTGCAAGATTTCCTGTTTGGTAGGTTTCTTGTCGAACGAAACAAAGCACGCCGCCGTGTGTCCGTCTGAAACGGGCACCCTGAGGCACTGCGCCGTTATGGCGGGGGTTTCTGCGGGCACGATCTTGCCGTCCTTTATCCCGCCCCATATTTTAAGGGGCTCTTTTTCGCTCTTTTCTTCCTCGCCGCCGATATAGGGTATTATGTTGTCTATAATTTCGGGCATGGTTTCAAAGGTCTTGCCCGCGCCCGATATCGCCTGGTAGGTCGTCACGGCGGCGCACTTTATGCCGTATTTTTTAAGGGGGTGCAAAAGGGGCACGTAAGATTGCAGCGAGCAGTTGCTCTTCACGGCTATGAACCCGCGCTTAGTGCCCAGTCGCTTTCTCTGCGCATCGATAACCGCCAGGTGATCGGCGTTTATCTCGGGTATTATCATGGGTACGTCGGGCGTGAAGCGATGCGCCGAGTTGTTTGAAACTATAGGGCATTCAAGCCGCGCGTATGTCTCTTCAAGCGATTTTATGTCCTCTTTGGGCATGTTCACGGCGCAGAAGCAGAAGTCTACCGCCCCGGCGATTTTTTGTTTGTCGGCGTCGGCGTCCATAATAACCATGTCCGCAAATTTTTCGGGCATGGGCTGCGCCATGTGCCAGCGCCTCACGGCGTCTTTGTATTTTTTGCCTGCGGAAGAAGAGGAGGCGGCTAAAACCTTTACCTCGAACCACGGGTGATTTTCAAGCAGCAATGCAAAACGCTGACCCACCATGCCGGTGGCGCCGATTATGCCTACGTTAAATTTTTTCATAATAATATTATTCTCCGCAAAAATTTTTTGTGCCCCGGCGCGTATAAAAGGCGCGGCGCATACAAAGCGCCGCGCAAACAAATGACATTTTAGTATAAAATGCAAATAGCGCAACACTTATCGTGACAGTCGCGCGGGTGTTATCCTCGCACGCCCAGCGGAAACAAGGCTCTTTTCCGCTTCGGCGGAGATGCCCTTTCGTCCGCAGGTAATAAGCCGTCGCCTTAAAACGTCAACCCTGCGGCTACTCATGCTCGTCCGCTCCTCTATTCGGCATTTGAATAATACCATATGCGCACAGAAAAGTCAAAGAAAATTTGCTTTAATCTCTCGCAAAATAATTGAAATATTTGGCTGTATAATGTATAATAATAAAAAGTCCGCCTGATGCGGCGGAAATTACTTTAAATAATTCAAGGAATATTTATGGCAGAATCCAGATTGCAATCGCTCGTCGGCAACGAAAATGCCGACGATTACGTCCGCACTTACGCGCCCAAGGGCAGGTGGAGCGACGCATGGCAGCTTTTCAAGTCGAACCTTGTAAAGTTCGTAATCATCAACGTGCTTACTCTCCTGTTCTTCGTGCCCGCCGTCATGGTCATTTATTTCCGCCTCGTGTACGTAACCAACCTCGCGGCGGTCTATCCCTTCTCGGCAAACATCGGCATTGCCGTTTACACGCCTTCAACCGTCGGCCTCGCCGAAAGAATTGTCTTTTCGGCTGACCTCATTTACTATTCGCTGCTCATAGTGGCGGGGCTCATCGCCGCCGTCGGACTTGCGGGCGGCGGTTATTCGGTCAAAAAAATGATCAACGCCCACGGCGAATTTACGGTAAAGGGTTATTTCCACGGCGTAAAAACCTGCTATTTCAACACCGCTCTCCCCGTATTCGTGTTCATGTTGCTGTTCTTTTGCTGCATCGCCGTCAGCGACTGGGCAGACCTTGAAATGGCTTACGGCGCCGCCGCCGGCGGGCCCATAACCGCAAAAGTCTGCATAATCATTGTAACGGTAATCGTCGGCATGTACGCCATGTGGGTGTACGCCGTAGGAATAAGCTACAAGGTTAAGCTCAAATACCTCATCAAAAATTCGTTGGTTCTTTTTGCCGGAACGATTTTGCAGAGCATTTTTATGATAGGCTTTGCCCTCATTCCAGCATGGATAATGCTCATCGGCATGTCGGTTCCTTTCTTCCTCGCCGTCGGCATATTCTTATTTATCTTCATCGGTTTTTCGTTCATTCTCCTCTCGTGGATGGCTTACACCCAGTGGGTTTTCGACTCGTTCATAACCCCCGCAATCGCCACCGAAAAGGAGGCGGCCCGCGCAAAGATGACCCCCAAACAGTTGGAGGCGGAAAAGCAGGAGGAGGCGCGCTCCGAAGCACTCGAACTGCTCGCCGCGGGCAAGTCCGAACTCATCTCCAAGCCCGTCAAGCCCATAGATGACGAAAGCATCTCTACCATTCCCCGCACTTTCACCCGTGCGGACGTCTCCGCAGCACGCGAGGCGCGCAAAAATATTCAGGCGGGCATCGCCGCGTACTACGAGGAACATAAAAACGACGCCAAGTATGTAGAGTACAACAAGCTCTTCGCCGAGCGCGAGAAGGCTCTCGATACCACCGATAAAAAGGGCAAAAAGAAAAAGATAAGCGCCGACAATCTGCTGCACTAAGACTCCGCAGTGAAATGCACCTTGTGCGTGAAATGGCGCTTATGCGCCGTGAAATACCGACTCTCCCCTTGTCATTTCGACCGTAGTGGAGAAATCTCGGAGCGCAGCGACGGACAAGGGTATTGTCGGTGTGAAATGCGAGGTTTCCCGCGCGTTTTGGTAAAATTTAAAATAATAATCGTCTGCCTCAACAGCCAATTAATGCGCTATAAGGTGCAAATCATCAACAACAATGCAAAGCTATTCTTTTCTCGGCAGCTGGTTCGAATATTTAAACAAAGACTGCGACTATTCATCATGGTCGCAGTATTTAATTAAAAAGCTCAAACAGCGCGGCGCGCGCCTCAAAGGCGTCGACATAGGCTGCGGCAACGGCTATTTCACCCGCGCCCTTTACAGGGCGGGTTACGACGTCGCCGGCATAGATATCTCCCCCGCAATGCTCAACGTCGCAGCGCGCAAGGCGGCGGAGGAGGGAACGCCCTGTGAATTTTTACTCGGCGATATAACCAAACTTAAACTGACGGGCAAAGTCGATTTTGCGGTCGCCGTAAACGATTGCCTCAATTACGTTCCTCCGTCAAAGCTCAAAAGCACGTTCGTCCGCGTATATTCCTGCCTCAACCGCGGCGGAGTGTTCCACTTCGACATTTCCAGCGAGTACAAAATCCGCTACATTCTCGCCGACAACATGTTCGGCGAGGACGTGGACGACATCTCGTATATGTGGTTCAACACGCCCGAGGAGGACGGCGTTACAATGGACTTAACCTTCTTCGTGCGCGGCGCCGACGGCAGGTACGACCGCTTTTGCGAAAACCACCGCCAGTACGCCCACTCCGAGGAGAGCGTGATCTCTGCCCTCAAAGCTGCGGGCTTTTCGGACATATCTACGGAGGGTCACCTCGGTTCGGACGACAAATCCCAAAGAATCAATTTTACGGCATCAAAATTATGAACAAATTATTCAAAGCGCTCATATACGACAAGCAGGTTTCGCTGTCCGTTCTGGATACGACAGACCTCGTCAACAAAGCAATAAAAATACACAATCTCTCGGGTCAGTCCGCCCGCCTTCTCGGCAACCTTTTAACAGTCTGCGCGTACATGTCGGGCTGCTTCAAAAGCGATAAGGGCGCCGTCTCCATAACAGTAAAGAGCCCGGATAGTTCCGGTTCTGCCTCGGTTTCGGGCGACGTCAACCTGCACATACGCGGCTATGTCGACGGCTCGTGCAAAACTTCGCTTGCCGGCGGCACGGTAACGGTTATCAAGGACGACGGCTTTTACCGCCCCTTCGTCGGCACATGCCTCGCGGGCAGCGACGACGTTTCGGCAATCATCACCGAGTATTTCCACATGAGCGAGCAGATTCCCACCGCAGTCTCTGTGGATGTAAAACTGGGCGAAGACGGCAGCTGTATCGCCGCGGGCGGCGTAATAATGCAGCTTCTCCCCGGCACGTCGGAGGCTAACATAGCCAAGGCGGAAGAGCGCATGCAGGCGTTTTTAAAGCCCGCGGACGTCATCGCCGAATGCGGCGCGGAGGGTATAATACGCACGTATTTCGACGGGCAAATAGACAAAAAGGGGCTGTATCTTCTGCACCCCGACTACATATGCAACTGTTCGCGCTCCAAGATAGAGGCGGTAATCCTCCCCCTCGGGGAAGAGGAACTTTTGTCCGTCTGCGACGAGCAGGGCTGCGTTTCGGTGCATTGCCACTACTGCAACACCGATTATACTTTCGATAAGGACGACATAAAAAAATTATTCGCTAAATGATTAAAACACAGTCAATCGACCTCAGCGAAGACAGGCTGCTCGCCATGGCGGCAGACTACGTCGAGGAACACAACTATATAGGCGCGCTGCGCATGCTCAATAAAAATGCCGAGCTCAACGGCAACGCCGAAGATTCTTACATGCTCTATGCCGAAACGTTCGACGACATGGGGCTGTACGAAAAGTCGGTCAACGGCTGGTTCAAGTATATCGACTATTCCTTCGGCTACCCCGACTGCGATTTTTCGGAGGCGTACGAAGGTCTCGCCGTCAACTACCTCAACATGGGCGAGGAAGAAGTGGCCGCCTTTTACTACAATAAACTGCTCATCGAAACGTCGGCGGAACTTTCGCCTGAAAACCGCCAGGAAATTATAAATAACTTCATTGTCACCCGCAAGCCGACTTTAAAAATCGCCTATCCGCCCCGCCTCGCCGACGTATCGGGCGAAATGGAAAAGGGCGTAAATCTCATGCGCGCGGGCGAATACGAAAGCGCCAAGGCCGAGTTTTCAAAGGTGGGCGAGGGTAACAAAAGCTATCTCGCCGCCCGCAACTATATCGCCATGTGCGACATAATTGCCGACAAGTGCGACGAGGCAGAGCAGGAGTGCAACGCCGTCCTCAAAAAATATCCCGACAACATTCAGGCGCTTACCACGCTCGCCGCCGTCAAAAACCAACAAAAAAAGACGGAAGAAAGCCGCACCCTCGCGCAAAAACTTTTATCCGTCGGCGCGACTTCGACCGAGGACTTATACAAAATCGCCACCGTCTGCTGCGAAAACAACATGCACGAAGAGGCATACAATTTGTTCTGCAAGATAGAGCAAGAGCTCACTTACGACAGCTCGGTGCTCTATTTCAAGGCGGTTTCCGCCTATAACAGCGGGCGCAAGCGCGAAAGTTTAGACGCCTTTGACACCATTCAGACCATCTATTGGGACGCCGTTACGGCAAAATATTACGCCGATTTCGTGCGTTCGCACCTCAAAGAGGGCGACGAGGATTATAAAACCAATCCACTTTCATACTTCTACCGCCTTCCGCAGGAGGAGAGGGAGAGCAACATCGAAATTTTGTCTGCCTTCGTGCGGCTGAGCGACAAGCACGCAAAGAGCATTTCGGATGAGATAGACATCACCGACTGCATCCGCTGGTGCTTCGACGAAGGGGGCGAACACGGTTCTTACGAGCTTAAAATGCTGGGCGCGGCGTGCGCCGTAAAAACGGCTTACTGCGACGACCTTCTGCGCGACGTCCTGCTCGACGCCTTCCAGCCCGACTCATTAAAAATGCAGACCATAGGCTTCATCGCCGAGCGCAACGAGGACAGCTCTTACGGTGTCGTCGTCTGCCACATCTACCGCAGGCTGGATATTCCCGCTCTCAAAGTGGGCAGGGCAAAGCGCAAATACTTCGTCAAGGCGTACGCCATGACCGTCGCGCGCTTCGCTCTTGTCGATCCCGATTATGTCTACGCCCTCAACGCCGCGGCGGGCAATCTGTATAAAAGTCTGTCCGAGGGCGGCAGGCTCGACGGCGCTAAGGATATCCCCGTTCTCGCCGCCGCAATCTATCTTAAAAGCGGCATAGGCGAGGGCAATACCGCGCCCGAAGCGGCGTGCGCGTTCTTCAATGCGGACGAAAGTAAACTCAACATATTATTGGGTGAATGACATGAAACTTTACGATTTCGACGGAATGTTTGAACAAAAGCTATCCGAATATATAAAGCGCAATCCGCGCGGCTACACCGAAAAGCAGTGGGAGGATGTAATCCCCTCCATGTATGCAAAGTTCGGCGATACGGTAATAAAATCCATAGGCAAAACGCCCAATCAGTATTACGCTGAACAGAGCGATGAAGAGCTCGTTTCAGGACTGCGCGCCCACATAAAAAACGGCGTGCCCGTCAGCGAATATCTGTGCAACGCCATCGAAAGCCGCCATATCGAAGAGCTTCTTCTGCCCCTTTTAAGCGGTTCCGAGGACGAAATTTCTTACGCGCTCAATTTAATCGGCTCGTGCAAAGTTGCTTTGCCCGAATATATGCGCCTTTTAACCGCTTCTGATAGCGAGGACGTGCGCAACACCTGCGTCGACTACGTAAAGGACTTCGCCGACGAGGTCAAGGAACATGCTCTCGAAAATTACAAAAAGGGCGTTCAGCCCGAATATATGCTCGAAATACTTTCGCGCTGCACCGTGCGCGACGAGCGCGTTTTCGACCTTTTGATAAAGGCGTTCCGCACCGCCGACGAAAATCTCGCCATGTGCGCCAGTTACCTCGCCGCCTACGGCGACGAGCGCGCCCTGCCCTACCTGATGGAAAAAATTGAGGACGAGGACATCTCCTATGCAGACTTTCAGGAGCTCAAATTTGCCATCGAAGCGCTCGGCGGCACTTACGACAAGGAGCGCGACTTTTCTTCCGACCCCTATTATGAGCTCATAAAATCGCACGGCGTGATAGATATCGACATCTTCAAGGACATCAAATAAACGCGGCATATGTGCCGTCCAACGGCAAAAATGCCGATAAAAAATTAAAATTTTTCGCATACATAATCTATAAACAAACC
>DVHK01000110.1 GCA_018712135.1 Candidatus Coproplasma avicola
CCTTTGCAAGCGGGTCAGCGCAAAGCCCGTTTTCGCCGCCGCGCTTTCGTGCCAATTGCTGGGTTTTCGGCGGTTGGGTTTAAATTTGCAGTTTTTAAAGTTAATTGAAATGGCGTGAGCTTGTCTGCGGCGGCCGAGCGCGAAGCGCGAGGATTTAAGGCGCAGCGACAGCCGCGCCTTAAATTTTACCGCCGCACTCGTCAAAGACAAGCTCACGCCTAACTGCCAATTTGTGTTTCAGATAATATGAATTATATTTAGTTGGTCGGTCTTTAGGTAGATTGTATTAAGTTCCTAAATTAATAAGTGCCGTTCGCCGAAATCTGTGTACAACAAAATAAATATTATTTTTGTAGGCATCTGCGAATATAAAAAATAGGTATTGCAATTTTAAAATAAATGATATATAATTGTCTTGTACGTGTAATTTAAATGTCGGTATTTCCGGATTTGAATGAAAAGCACGGGGATGGAGGGAGAGATGATAAATATTGCAATAGTCGAAGACGACGAACGCGAACTCGGACAGCTTGAAAGTTGCATAGCCGATTACGGAAAGGAGCATGACGAGCGGTTTTCGGTCGCATCTTTTAAAGACGGGCTGGCGTTCCTCGACGGATATAAGCACGAATACGACATCGTATTCATGGATATCAACATGCCTTATGAAAGCGGGCTGGGCATTGCGAAGCGCCTGCGCATGGTCGATCCGGACGTCTGTCTTATTTTCGTCACGCAGATGGCGCAATACGCCATAAACGCGTATGACGTAAACGCCAGCGATTACATATTGAAGCCCGTCATTTACTCGGCTTTCGCATTCAGGTTTGAAAAAGCCCTTTCCGCCGTCAGGGCAAAGGCGCTCGCCCACAGATATGTGCTCATAAAATCCCAGAAGGGAGTCATAAAGGTTGACGTCACCAACATTTATTATGTCGAGGTGATAAGGCATACCGTAATTTATCATACCGCCGACGGAGATATTGAGGCGTGGGAATCGCTCAAAAATGTCGAAAACCAGCTCGGCGAACTCGTTGGCACGCAGTTTGTCAGGTGCAATAACTGTTTCCTCGTAAATTTGCAGCACATGCAGAAGACGGAAAACGACGAAGTAGTCGTCGGCAAAGACCGCCTTAAAATAAGCCGTTCCCGCAGGAAGGAGTTTCTTAACGCCATAAGTGTTTATTTTGGCGCGGGGGGGGGTAATTGATGAATGTACTGCATTACATTGTAATACTTTTACAGGATTACAATTTCCGCCTGTTCTGGGCGGAATTGCTTTTTATGCTGTTTCTCCCGCGAAGGAGCAGATATGCGCTGCGTATGCTCGTGTGGCTGCCGCTGCTCGTTCTGCCTCCCGTTCTCGGCGAGTTCGTGCAGGCCGATGCGTTCAGAATAGGCAATTACACATGGAGTTTCATGCTCTGGTATGCTTATTCTATATTCGCCTTCGCGTTCTGCAATAAAGCCAACGTCGGCACGCTGATATATGCCGTCGTATCGGCATATGCTCTGCAAAACGTCTTTGCCGACTTTGAAATTTTCATGCGGCTGACGTGGTTCGACGAAAGATCGATCGCTTGCAGCGCCGCGGGGCTGGCGCTCATGGTCGTTATATATGTCGCCGGCTTTTTCCTGTTTATCGTTCCGTGGTCGAAAAAGCTTAAAATGGGGTTGACCGTCAACAGAGCGTCGATGCTCGCCATTTCTGCGGCGACGCTGCTCATCATAAACGTTTTAAGTTCCTTTATGGTTAACGCTTCGACAACCGACCAGAACCTCGCCGACCTCGGTCTGCTGTTCGGCATATGTACGTTAGTCATAATGGCGCTGTTGTCCAATGTTTACGACAAGTCGTATATACAATATGAAAAGGAAATGATGGACAGGATGCTGTTCGAGCAGGACAGGCAGCGCAAACTTGCCCAGCAGACGATAGACCTCATAAATATGAAGTGCCACGACATGAAGCACCAGCTTGCGGCGTGGCGCAAGGACGCGGGCGGCGTGCCCGACGAATTTTACACTAAAACGCTCGATTCCATATCCATCTACGACAGTTATTTCAACACAGGCAACCGCAGTCTCGACCTCGTGCTCACCGAAAAGAGCCTGCGCTGCAACAATCTTCACATCAATTTTACCTGCATTGCCGACGGCGCCGCCCTCGGGTTCATGAGTGCGAGCGACATATATTCGTTTTTCGGCAACGCCATAGACAACGCCGTGGAATGTCTTATGAATTACGGCGAGGACAAGAGAAATCTCAGCCTGAACGTCAGAAAGGTCAGGCAGGGCTGGCTGAGCATAACGGTGGAAAATTATTGCGAGGACAACCTCAGTTTTGAAGGCGGTCTGCCCGTCACCACCAAGACGGACGACAAGGGTTACCACGGGTTCGGCACGAAGAGCATGAGATACATAGTCGAAGAATTGTATGGCGGACATCTCTCCATGGAGCGCAAGGGCAACATCTTCTGCGTAACCGCTGTGATGCCCATGGAAAATAAATCATAATACAGCGCCTGAAAAATTTAAAAAGCGGGCGGCAGACGAATTTGATTTCGTCTGCCGCCCGCTTTTTTTGCGCCTTTTTAAGGTGCAGACCGTGCAATAAAACCGACGGGTTGTGCAAAAGAGGTGTAAAACAGGCGACCTGAAATGCAATCTGTCGGCAAAGTATTCAAAAAACAGGCTTGCGGCGTTAGAATGTAATTGCTCTTGTGAAAAGGCAACGAAAAATGAGCGAAATAATCGCGAATGGTTTTTGAATTTTATACTTTCTGACAATTTAATCCGCGGCGGCTGCGCTGTGCGCAGGCAATGCGGAAAAAAATATTTTATGGAGGATAATATATGAACAAGGCAAAAAAGATTGCCGGCGCAATCATGAGCGGCATTCTCGCATGCACGATGGCGTTGAGTCTGGCTGCGTGCGCAGGCGATTCGACAGCCGGAGTAGCCGGCCCCCAGGGCCCCCAAGGCCCGCAGGGAGAGCAGGGTCCCGCAGGCCCCGCCGGCGAAACGCCGTACATCGGCGATAACGGCAACTGGTGGATAGGCGACTACGACACCGGCATCTTTGCAGGCTCGCCCAACGTTCCCGCCGAGGTTGAAACCTTGCAGGAAATTCTCGTCGGCACCCAAGACGAAGTGACGGGCTTCCTCGAAGCAAACGGCATGTTCTATTCAGACTATGCCGACCTTGCAACGGCAAGGCAGAAGACGAGGGAACTCAACATTCAGGCGGCGCTCGAAGGCAGCGTGCTCCTCAAAAACGAAGACAGCGCCCTTCCTTTAAAGTCGACCGAAAAGCGCGTCACCATGTTCGGCATATGCTCGGCATATCCGCTCTACGGCGGTGGCGGCGCGGGCAGCGGTATTCCCGATTCCTACGGCGTTGCGTCCACATCTATAAAGGACAGCCTCGAATCCGTCGGCATGGCGGTCAACCCCGCAACCTATTCCTATTACAGAAACAATTACACGCAGGGCAATTCCGACAATGCCAGCTTCGGCGACACGGTAGAGGACACCCGCGGCGCATTCGCGGAGTGCAGCGGTTCGTTCTATAATTACGACGACGCCGCGATAGTAGTCATCGGGCGCACGGGTTCCGAGGGGCGCGACCTCTCCATGACCAATGCGGCGGGGCGCAGCAGCGCGGACGAAACCAAGCACAACCTTGAACTTACCGACGGCGAAAAAGAGCTGATAAGGCAGGCAAAAGCCCACTTCGACAAGGTTATAGTTCTGCTCAACTCGGCAAACGTGCTCGAAATGGCAGAGCTCAACGCTCCTAAAACGTCGGACAACCTCGGCGTAGACGCCATTCTCTGGATAGGTCACACCGGCAATGACCAGGCTGCCGCCGTGGGCCCCATCCTCACGGGTCTCACCAATCCCTCGGGTCACACTTCCGACACATGGAACACCGACCTTCTGACCATTCCCTCGTCTTACAACGTCGGCAGCATGGCTCACGTTACCGAAGACGACGGCACCCCTTACGACAACTATATTTACGGCCCCGACGGGCGGACTGACTTCCACAGCGTCGAATACCGCGAAGGCATATACATGGGCTACAAGTATTATGAAACCAAGTATGCCGATATGGAAGCCGCCGAAGAAGGTTCGGGCGAAGAGTGGTACGACAGCCAGGTCATCTATCCCTTCGGCTACGGACTTTCATACACGTCATTCGAGTGGGAGCTCGTGGGTGCGGGCGAAGGCGCCATAACCGCCGCCAACGAAACCATAACCATGCAGGTTAAGGTTACCAACACGGGTACGGTTGCGGGCAAAGACGTCGTTCAGATGTACGTCAACCCTCCTTACACGCTCGGCGAAATCGAGAAATCCAGCGCAAACCTCATGGATTTTGCCAAGACCGACGTCCTTCAACCCGGCGAAAGCCAGGTAGTCACCTTGCAGTGCGTGGCGCAGGATTTTGCCTCGTTCGACTGGAACGACGCCAACTTCAATGATTTCTACGGCTACGAACTCGAAGCGGGCGACTATATAATTTCCGCCAAGAGAAACTCGCACGACTCCGTAATAGACATCACCCGCACGGTAGAACAGGATATAACCTGCCCCACCGACTACACTACGGGCAACGAAATCGTTCCCGTGTTCAGCCAGACGTCGGGCGACTGGGCGGAATTCTATTCGGTAAACGACACCCTCCTTGCAAACAGCATGACGCGTATGGATGGATTCGCCATGGTCGAAAGCGAGGGCTTCGCCTCGAACCGCGAGCAGAGGACGGTCGCGCAGTCCGTACTCGATACGTTTGAAGAGCGCGCGGCAACATGGGCAGCCGACGACGGGCCCGAAGATTACTGGTACGTCGCCGACGACGGCATTCCCGAAGGCTGGTCGCAGTCGTCAAGCGAAAGCGTATACACCTTCGACGAAGGCGAAGTCAGGGACAACGAGGACGGCACCCCCGGCACCAGACACCGCAACGACATATATGAGGCAACCCGCGTAAACGGCGAAAAGACGGAAATTCAGCTCTTCGACATGGCGGGCGTTCCCTTCACCGATTACACGATAGACGAAAACAACAAAATAGTAGTGGGCACCGACGCCGGCAGCCAGAAGTGGGAACAGTTCTTAAACCAGCTCACCTGGGAAGAGATGTTGCAGATAGCCAACAACGGCAGCTATACCCGCTATAAGGTAGACTCCATCGGCATGACCACCCAGGCGGACATGGACGGTTCGACGCAGCTCGGCTGGTCGATAACCACCGCAAGCTGGGCAGACTGGATTTGCAACGCAATCTCCACAACAAGCTGCTTTGTGCCTGCAATTACTGTCGCCTGCACATGGAACAAAGACCTCGCTTACGACCTCGGCAACGCAATGGGCAACGAAGCTCTGCTTGTCAACTACGACGGTCTGTACGGCTACTCCATGAACCTTCACCGTTCGCCTTTCAGCGGCCGCAACTACGAATATTATTCGGAAGACGGCGTGCTCACCGGTAAAATCGCCGCTCAGCAGACGCTCGGCGTAACCGAAAAAGGCGTCGTAACCTACATCAAACACCTCGTTCTCAACGACACCGAAACCAACCGCGGCGGCATAGCTACATACGCCACCGAACAGGTTATAAGAGAGCTCTACTTCAAGCCCTTTGAAATGTGCATAAAGGAAGGCCGCTCCATGGGCATCATGAACTCCATGAACCGCATCGGCAGTGTCAGGGTTTATGCAAACGGCGCCGTTCACGACGGCATACTCCGCAACGAATGGAACTTCAAGGGCATAACGCTCACCGACGCATACTCTTCGGGATACTCGCCTGTCAACGCCTGCCTCCGCAACGGCGTCGACCTGCCCCTCGGCACCACCACGATGTCTTCGGGCGGTATTGAAATCTGCAAGTACGACCCCGAAACCAACATGGTATACGTCACTCCCGAAGGCAGATATCAGTCGATAGAGGACTACGAAATCGTCGGCGGCCCCACGGGCGAAAACGGCACACCCGTAACGGGCACGCAATATAAGATGACCGAAGAGGCGGATGCAGAACTCACCGAAGCTTCGCCCACGCAGTGGTACGTCATCCGCCGCGCAGTCGCACATATCCTTTATACGACGGCAAACAGCGCTGGTATGCGCAACGGCGCTTACGAAAATTACAGTCAGGCAAACGTAGAGGCGTCCGGCAACTTCGTATACTTCTGGAACGCTCCCCAGTACTGGTCGGTATACCAGTCGATCATCCCCGAGATAGAACTTACAAACTGCAAGCTCGTCGAAGGTCAGGATATCCCCGAATGGTTGCAGGTCACCGAAGAGGGTCGCGTGCTCATCAACATCGACTCGACCGATCTCGATGAAGTCAGAGCGGCGCTCGGCTGCGGTGAGGACGGCAGTGTAACGATAGAATTCCAGATGGAAGCCGTGCTCTTCAACCGCGTAGGCGTAACGGGACACTACACCTATACGCCCGAAGGTCAGGTAGACCCTACCTGGGATTCGGATATGGGTCATCCCTTCGTCATAACCGTAACGCTGACCATTACCCCATAAAAGCAAATTGAGTAGTTAAAGTGCTCAAAGGTCTGAAAGATGTCAAGCGGGCGCAAGCCTGCTTGACATTCTTTTTAAAATCCAAAAAGGAGGAATTCATGAAAAAAATCATTTCGGCTCTGACGGCGTTTATAATCGCCGCCACGGGTTGCGCCATGGCGGGTTGCGGCGGCGGGCCGGCTACTTCGGATACGCCCGTGCTGCTCACCGTCGAGCAATATCCCGATACGTTATATGACGTCGGCGAACAATTCTCCGCGGAAGGCGGCGTGCTCGCCCTGCATTACGGCGGGGGCGTCTCGCAGGAGATATCCATGACGGCAGAGGGCGTAAACCTTTCCACCGTAGATACGTCCGCCGCGGGCAGTCAGACTGTAACCGTGACATACGGCGGACTGAGCACTAGTTTTGTCGTTTACGTCGGCGAAATGGAGGCGGCAACTGATACGCCGTCCGACCCCGGCACCGACCCCGGCGGCGACGAGGACAAGACCGTGCTGCGCATAACCGTGGCATCAAACCCCACGGTCACCGAATTTTTTGTCGGCGATACTGTCGACTATTCGGGCGGTATGCTCAACGTTCTATATACCGACGGCACCTCTTCGCGCATACCTTTCGACGCCGAGGGCGTCACGCTCAGCAATGTAGATACGTCTACGGCGGGCGCCAAGACCGTAACGGTCACATACGAGCGCAGAAGGGTTACGTTCAGCATAACTGTGCTCGCCGTCGCGGGCGTGGTCACTTTCGAGGACTACGGCGACAGCGACTATGAGATGAAGGTGGCGGCAAACCGCCCCGTCACCCGCCCCGAAGATCCCGTGCGCCAGGGTTATACGTTCGGCGGCTGGTATGCCGACGAGCAGAAGGCCATCCCCTATGTGTTCGGTCAGAGCATAAGCGGCGACGTCACCGTATATTCGTACTGGATGCAGGAGGGACACACCTATTACGACGTCACTTATGACCTCAACTATTACGGCGTCAAGATAGATAATTACGCCCAGATAGTCGAAGCGGGAGAAGCGGCGCGCCCCATAGCCGACCCCGTGCGCGAGCACTTCACGTTCGACGGCTGGTTTACCGACGAGGCGCTCACCCACGAATACAACGGCACCGATGCAATTGCCTCGGACACCACGCTTTATGCGGGCTGGACGAGGACGGATCCAGGCGAACAGACATACAGGTTCGAGGCGGAGGACACCAACCTCGACGGCAAGACGGGCATGAGCAACTCGGGTTCGCCCCAGGGCGCCGACATGATAGTTTCCAATCCCACGCTCGGCGCGAGCGGCGACCGCTTTGTAACCTATCTTTACAATCAGGGTCTTTCGCTCGAATTCTACATCGCCAGCAGCGAGGAGGCTACCGCCACGATATCCTTCTACATCGCCGCAGAATTGCCCAACATCATAATCAGTCAGGACAATTACAAGATATACGTCAACGGCGAAACGCCCGATTACGGCACGATAGCTCTCGACGCCACCCAGGGTTTTGCCGCTCACATTACAATGGAGGTAACCCTGCACGAGGGCGCAAACCTCATTCAGCTTGTAACCGACAACAATGTCAATCCCGTCGGTTCAGGCACTTATAACGGCACCGCGCCCATGGTCGACTGCATCGACATAACAACCGAAGCCGTCGTAACGTGGGACGGCGTTCACGACCTGCCTGTGCAGGATAACTATTAATTAACGGGAGAACAGATAACGATGAAATTCAAAGATATTTTTAAACACAGGGGAACGAGGGTGTGGTTTATCGTAAGCGCGGTAATCATAGCGCTCTTCCTCGCCGTGACCATAGTCGTCAACACTGTGCTCTATCCCGTCGTCATAAGCGTTCTCGGCGGCGAGCGCGCTGTGTTTGCCGAGGGTGCCCAACCCATTTATCAGAGCGATTATACCTCCAAAAACGAGGTTCTCGCGGCCGCCAACGAGTACAACGAATACATCTGCGAGGAGGGTTTCGTTCTCCTTAAAAATGACGACAACGCCCTGCCCCTCAGCACCCCCGAAAGTCGGGCTAACCCCGTTTCGGAGCGCCCCGGGGTGAGCATATTCGGCAAAAACTCGGTCAACATAGCTTACGGCGGCTCGGGTTCGGGCGGCGGCAGCGGCGGCG